>NZ_JAOCGL010000026.1:0-41739 GCF_029842485.1 Stenotrophomonas sp. GD03777 | reverse complement strand
GAGCGCCCGTTGCGGATCGCGCTGGTTGCCGGCGAAGCCTCCGGCGACCTGCTCGGTGCGGGCCTGGTGCGTGAACTGAAGGCACGCTTCCCGAATGCCGAGTTCGCCGGTATCGGCGGCGATGCCATGCGCAGCGCCGGCTGCCAGACCTGGCACGATGCCAGCGAGCTGGCGGTGATGGGCCTGACCGAAGTGCTGCGCCACCTGCCGCGCCTGCTCAAGCTGCGCTCGGCGTTCCGCCAGCGTGCGCTGGACTGGCAGCCGGACGTGTTCATCGGCATCGACGCCCCCGACTTCAACCTGGGCATCGAGCGCTGGCTGAAGCAGCGTGGCGTGCGCACCGTGCATTACGTCAGCCCGTCGGTCTGGGCCTGGCGCGAAAAGCGCGCCGAGAAAATCGGCAGCAGCGCCGACCTGGTGCTGTGCCTGTTCCCGATGGAGCCGCCGATCTATGCCCGGCACGGCATCGACGCGCGCTTCGTCGGCCACCCGATGGCCGATGACATTCCGCTGCAGGGCAACCGCGAGGAAGCACGCGCCGCGCTCGGCCTGCCGGCCTCGGCCAAGGTGCTGGCGGTGTTGCCGGGCAGCCGCCTCGGCGAGATCTCGCGCCTGGGCGAACCGTTCTTCGAAGCCGCCTGGCAGGTCTCCGAACGCATTCCGGGCCTGCATGTGGTGGTGCCTGCCGCCAACCCGGCCTGCAGGCAGCTGATCGAAGAACAGCTGTCGCGCTCGGCGCTGCCGGTGGCCTACTCGCACGTGCTTGACGGCCAGGCGCGCAACGCGATGATCGCCGCCGACGTGGTGGTGCTGGCCTCCGGCACCGCGACCCTGGAAGCCATGCTGGTGAAGCGGCCGATGGTGGTCGGTTACCGCGTCAACGAACTGACCTATCGACTGGTCAAGGCGCTTGGCCTGATCAAGGTCGACCGCTTCGCCCTGCCCAACATCCTGGCCGGCCAGGACCTAGCACCGGAGCTGATGCAGCACGACTGCACGCCGGACAGGCTGGCCGCGGCCATCCAGCAGTGGTTCGACCACCCGCAGCGGGTGATCGACCTGCAGGACACTTATGTGCGCCTGCACGAGCGACTGCGACGCAACGCCTCGGCGCGTGCCGCCGATGCCGTCGGCGAGCTGCTGATGCGCGACCAGGCGCAGGCATGAGCCGCCGCCACGCCGCAGCAGCAAGCCTGGCCCTGTTCGACGGTACGGCAGTGGTCGAGCCGGAGCGCCTGGTCGCCGGTGTCGACGAGGCCGGGCGTGGCCCGCTGGCCGGGCCGGTGGCGGTGGCGGCGGTGGTATTCGATCCGTCACGGCCACGGATCAACGGCCTGGATGATTCCAAGCAGTTGACCGCTGCCCGCCGCGAGCAGCTGCATGACCGCATCGTCGAGCGCGCCCTGGCCTGGCATGTGGTGCTGGTGGACGTGGACACCATCGACCGCCTGAACATCTACCAGGCCACCCTGCAGGGCATGCGTGACGTCGTTGCAGCGGTCGCCCACGTGGCCGGCTTCGCCCGCATCGACGGCAACGTGGTGCCCAAGGGCCTGGTACTGCCGGCGCAGGCGCTGGTCGGCGGCGATGGCATCGACCGCGCGATCATGGCCGCCTCGATCCTGGCCAAGGTCTCGCGCGATCGCTACATGCAGGACGTGCACGCCCGCCACCCCCAGTATGGGTTCGAGCAGCACAAGGGCTATGGCACTCCGGCCCACCTGGCCGCCCTGCGCGAGCACGGCCCCTGCGTGGAGCACCGGCGCAGCTTCGCCCCGGTGCGCGAGTGCCTGGAAGCGCCGGCTGTCGCGGCCATCGCCTGAGCCTGCTGGCGTTGTAGCGCCGAGCTCATGCTCGGCAGCTGTGGACAGCCGAGCATGGGCTCGGCGCTACAGAAGGCGGCCTCCCGCACGCCTGAATCCGGCGCCACGCCGTGCCCCTGTCAAGCCTTGTGGCAACCCCCTGCCCTCGCTACCCTGACCGGGCATTCCAGCGCTTCCCGACCCCGGCGACGAACCTCCGTCAGCACCCGGGGCCCGCGCGCTCCAACCTGGTCCGGCATGTCCAACTCCCGCTTCGTACATCTCCACGTCCACACCGAGTTCTCGCTGGCGGACTCGACCATCCGCGTGCCGGCCAAGCCGGACCAGGCGGACCCCAAGAAGGCCAAGCAGGCCAACCTGCTGTCGCGCTCGGTGGAGCTCGGCCTGCCCGCGCTGGCGGTGACCGATCTCAACAACCTGTTCGCCCTGGTCAAGTTCTACAAGGCCGCCGAAGGCGTGGGCATCAAGCCGATCGCCGGTGCCGACGTGCTGATCGCCGAGGAAGGCCAGGACCCGTGGCGGATGACCCTGCTGTGCCGCGACCGCGAGGGCTACCTGAGCCTGTCGCGGTTGCTGACCCGCGCCTGGATGGAAGGCCATCGCCCGGAAGGCGGTGTGGCCATCCACCCGGACTGGCTGAAGGCCGGCAACGCCAACCTGTTCGCGCTGGCCGGACGGCAGAGCCTGGCCGGGCGCCTGGCACTGGACGGCAAGCATGAACTGGCCGAGCAGCAGCTGGCCGACTGGCAGCGCGTGTTCGGCGATGGCCTGCACCTGGAGCTGACCCGTACCGGCCGCGAGGGCGAGGAAACCTTCAACCAGTTCGCGCTGATGGCCGCCGGCCAGCGCGGCCTGCCGGTGGTCGCCAGCAATGACGTGCGCTTCCTGTCGCCGTCGGATTTCAGCGCGCACGAAGCGCGCGTGTGCATTTCCACCGGCCGCGTGCTGGACGATCCCAAGCGACCGCGCGAGTACAGCGACCAGCAATACCTGAAGTCGGCCGAGGAGATGTGCGCGCTGTTCGCCGACATCCCCGATGCGATCGACAACACGCTGGCGCTGGCCGAGCGCTGCAACATCGAGATGCGGCTGGGCACCTACTTCCTGCCCAACTACCCGGTGCCCGACGACGAGACCCTGGACACCTGGATCCAGAAGATGTCGCGCGATGGCCTGGAAGAGCGCCTGGAGAAGAATCCGCTGGCGCCGGGCAAGACCCGTGAGGAGTACTTCGAGCGCCTGGAGTTCGAGCTCAACACCATCATCAAGATGGGCTTCCCCGGCTACTTCCTGATCGTGGCCGACTTCATCCAGTGGGGCAAGAACCAGGGCATCCCGATCGGTCCCGGCCGTGGTTCGGGTGCCGGCTCGCTGGTGGCGTGGGCGCTGAAGATCACCGACCTGGACCCGCTGCCGTACAACCTGCTGTTCGAGCGATTCCTGAACCCGGAACGCGTGTCGATGCCCGACTTCGACATCGACTTCTGCATGGACCGCCGCGACGAGGTGATCGACTACGTCGCGCGCAAGTACGGGCGCGAGCGCGTCAGCCAGATCATCACCTACGGCACCATGGCCGCAAAGGCGGTGGTGCGCGACTCCGGCCGCGTGCTCGGCTTCCCGTATGGCCTGGTCGACGGTGTTTCCAAGCTGATTCCCAACATCCTGGGCATCCACCTGAAGGATGCGCTGGGCAAGGGCAAGGAAGGCCCCAGTTCGGAAATGGCGTCGCCGGAACTGATCCAGCGCTATGAGACCGAGGACGATGTCCGCGACCTGATCGACCTGGCGCTGCAGCTGGAAGACCTGACCCGCAACGCCGGCAAGCATGCCGGCGGCGTGGTGATCGGGCCCGAGCCGCTGAGCGAGTTCTGCCCGCTGTACGCCGAACACGACGAGAACGGCCTGGGCAAGAACCCGGTCACCCAGTTCGACAAGAACGACGTGGAAGAAGTGGGCCTGGTGAAGTTCGACTTCCTCGGCCTGCGCACGCTGACCATCATCGACTGGGCGGTGAAGGCGATCAACAAGCGCCACGAACGCGCGGGCATTCCGCCGGTCGACATTGCCGCGATCCCGCTCGACGATGCGCCCACCTACAAGGACATCTTCGCCAATGGCAACACCGGCGCGGTGTTCCAGTTCGAATCCTCGGGCATGCGCCGCCTGCTGAAGGACGCGCGCCCCGACCGCTTCGAAGACCTGATCGCGCTGGTGTCGCTGTATCGCCCCGGCCCGATGGACCTGATTCCCTCCTTCAACGCGCGCAAGCACGGCCAGGAAGAGATCATCTATCCCGATCCGCGCACCGAAGCGATCCTGAAGGACACCTACGGCATCATGGTGTACCAGGAGCAGGTGATGCAGATGGCGCAGATCGTCGGCGGCTACTCGCTGGGCGGCGCTGACCTGCTGCGACGCGCGATGGGCAAGAAGGTGCCGGCGGAAATGGCCAAGCACCGCGAGATCTTCCGCGAAGGCGCAGCCAAGGGCGGCGTCGACGGCCCCAAGGCCGACGAAATCTTCGACCTGATGGAGAAGTTCGCCGGCTATGGCTTCAACAAGTCGCACGCCGCTGCATACGCACTGGTCAGCTACCAGACCGCCTGGCTGAAGCGCCATTACCCGGCCGAGTTCATGGCGGCCACGCTGTCTTCAGACCTGGACAACACCGACAAGGTGGTCGGCTTCCTCGACGAGGTGCGCAACCTCGGCCTGACCGTGCTGCCGCCGAAGGTGAACCAGTCGGCCTTCATGTTCGAAGCGGTCACACCGGACACGATCCAGTACGGCCTGGGCGCGATCAAGGGCGTCGGCCAGGGCGCCTGCGAAGCGGTGGTCGAGGAACGACTGAAGGGCGGACCGTTCAAGGATCTGCTGGACTTCTGCACCCGCGTCGGCTCGGCCAAGCTCAACCGGCGCACGCTGGAAGCGATGATCAACTGTGGCGCGCTCGATGAGCTCGGCCGCAACCGTGCCTCGCTGATGCTGCAGCTGCCGGAAGTGATCAAGGCCACCGACCAGATGGCACGCGAGCGTGCGTCCGGGCAGAATTCGCTGTTTGGCGGGCCCGATCCGAGCACCGTGTCGATCCAGCTGGACCTGCCCGAGGCCGAAGAATGGCCGCTGCTGCAGCGCCTCAACGGCGAGCGCGACACGCTGGGCTTCTACCTCAGCGGCCACCCGTTCGATCCCTGGCGCGACGATGTGCGCGACCTGGTCGGCAACGACCTGGGTTCGGTGGAGAAGATCTGGAGCGCCAACAGCGGCGGCGGCGGCGGTGGCGGCGAGAAGCGCTGGCGCCCGGAAGTGCAGACCGTGCTGGCCGGCCAGGTGGTCGGCGTGCGCCGCAAGGGTGAGAGCCAGATCTTCATCCAGCTGGAGGACGGTCGCGGCCGCGTGGAGTGCAGCGCGTTCTCCGATGCGATGGCCGAGTTCGGCCACCTGATGACCAAGGACCGCATCCTGGTGGTCAAGGGCGGCCTCCGCGAGGACGAATTCAACGGCGGCTACGCACTGCGCATCCGCCAGTGCTGGGACTTCGACGAAGTCTGCGCCAACTACGCCACGCGGCTGTCGTTGCGCCTGGACCTGCGCCAGCAGCGCCCGGTCTGGGAGCGCATCAATGCCCTGCTCGACCGCCATCGCCCGGGGCGGACGCCGTTGCGCCTGGACCTGCTGCTGAAGGGCCCGCACGGCGGTGTCGCCGGCATGCTGGATGTCTCCGGGCAGAGCGCAGTGCGCATCGATTCCAAGCTGATGGAGGCGCTGCGCGCCGACCCCGCCGTACGTACGCTGAAGGTGCGCTACAGCCCGCCGTGGGCCAGCTGAGGCTGGCTGCTTCGTGTTCCTGTTTTCCCGTTCCAGTCATCAAGGACGATCGCCAATGAAGACCCTGCTGTTCCCGTTCGTTGCCGCACTGGCGCTGGCCGCCTGCTCGCCGTCGAAGATCGAGTTCCAGATCGACAACCCGACCGACACGCCGCTGGCGCTGAGCATCGACGGCCAGGACCTGCCGGTGGCCGCGCACGGCTCGCGCCCGGTCTCGCTGGCCATTGGCGAGCATCGCCTGCATACCGACACGCTCGGCGACGTGCGCTTCATCGTCTACGTCGACGGTCGTGGCGGCCTGATCAACCCGACCCTGAGCGAATACGTGATCGCACGCGAGGTCTACGTCACCGACGAGAGCAAGCTGAAGAACTTCGGCACCGGCAAGGCCGGCATCGAGCTGGGCGGCGTCGACTTCGAGGGCCCCTTCGAGAAGCACCACGACCTGTTCATCGACAAGACCTGGACCTACGGCGTGCGCGAACCGTTCCCGAAGGAAAAGGTGGTCGCCCACGTCGATTCCAGTGGTGGCCAGATCATCGCCAAGGTGTTCACGGCACCGGATTTCATCGCCTACGTCGAGGAAGGCATGGGCGAGCCGGGCGCGTTCAAGCGCGAACAGCCGGCCGGCTACGTGGCCCCGGCATACAGCCTTGAACCGGCACCGGCCAGCCTGCCGGCGCTGGCACCGGCCTTCGAGGCGCATGCCGCGCCGCTTCGCGCGGTCTACGCGCGATGGCTGAAGGCCACCACCGCCGATGAACAGAAGGCCCTGCGCAAGCAGGACTTCGCTGCGCAGATGGCCTTCACCTCGGCCACTGCCACCCTGGGCAGCGGCCTGGGCCGGGAGGCCAACGAGGCCTACAACGACTTCGTTTCCCAGCGCAGCCAGTTGATGGGCCGCAGCGCCCTGGTGGTGCCCTGAGCTGACTGGCGCCGCCTGCCCGGCTGCGCTACCGTCGCCTTCCAGACGAAGGCGTACGGGTGGTTTGCACGCATTCGGCTAGAATTGCCCCCTTCTTTACACGACGGCTTCCGATGAATCCGAACTACCTCGACTTCGAGCAACCCATCGCCGACCTGGAAGCCAAGATCCAGGAACTGCGCAACGCCAGTGCCGGGCCGGCGGTCAATGTCGAGGCGGAAGTGCACGCGCTGCAGGACAAGCTGCGCATGCGCACCGCGCAGATCTTCCGCAACCTGACCTCGTGGCAGGTGCTGCAGCTGGCCCGGCACCCGTCGCGTCCGTACACCGCCGACTACATCCGCGTCATGTTCGATGAGTTCCAGGAGCTGGCCGGTGACCGCGCCTTCGCCGACGACAAGGCGATCATGGGCGGCCTGGCCCGCATCAATGGCCGCGCGGTAATGGTGATCGGCCACCAGAAGGGTCGCGACACCAAGGAAAAGATCAAGCGCAACTTCGGCATGCCCAAGCCGGAGGGCTACCGCAAGGCGCTGCGCCTGATGAAGATGGCCGAGCGCTTCGGCCTGCCGGTGCTGACCCTGATCGACACCGCCGGTGCCTGGCCGGGTATCGACGCCGAATCGCGCGGCCAGTCCGAAGCGATCGCGCGCAACCTGATCGAGATGGCCGAGCTGAAGGTGCCGATCATCTGCACCGTGATCGGTGAAGGCGGCTCCGGCGGCGCGCTGGCGCTGGGCGTGGGCGACCGCACCGTGATGCTGGAATACGCGGTGTACTCGACCATCACCCCGGAAGGCTGCGCCTCGATCCTGTGGAAGGACGCCAGCAAGGCCAAGGAAGCCGCCGAGCAGCTGGGCCTGACCGCGCCGCGCCTGAAGAGCCTGGGCCTGGTCGACAAGGTCGTGCGCGAGCCCACCGGCGGCGCCCACCGCAACCCGACCCAGATGGCCAAGCGCCTGAAGGCCGTGCTGCTGAACGAACTGGACGCGCTGGACAAGCTGTCCACCGAACAGCTGCTGGAGCAGCGCTACACCCGCCTGCGCAGCTACGGCACGTACGAAGCGGCCTGATTCATCGGCTTGTTACTTTCTTGCTCGTGCAAGAAAGTAACCAAAGAACACGCCGCCGAACGCGAACCGGTGCTATGTACCGGTTCCCTGCGCTTCTCGGTGAATCAGGGGACGGCGCCGAACTCGCTGCGCTCAGACATCGGCACCTCTTCGCCCCTGGTTCACCTGCGATGCTCGGCTCGCTCATGGCGGACCTGAACATCAAAAGCCACAGCTGCGCCCAGTAGATCCACGCCATGCGTGGATGCCTCTGCTTTGGCGAAGAATCACGCGAACCCGTAGAGCCAAGCATGGCTCTACGGATAACGGACGGTCAGAACGGCTTTGCCAGCACCAGCCACACGATCGGAATGAACGCCAGCAACGGAATCTCGTTGATCCAGCGCAGCGCGCGCGACGACGGCAGCGCCCTGCCCTTGGCCACGCCCTTCAACAGACTGCCGATCCAGCTGAAATACACCAGCAGCACCACCACCAGGCCCAGCTTGGCGTGCAGCCAGCCAGCGCCGCCCGGCGCGACCATGGTCGGGAAATCCGGGATGACCTTGTAGCCCAGCCACAGCACCAGGCCCAGCACAAAGGCCAGGCCGAACATCGAGTGGCCGAAACGGTACAGGCGCAGGCCCATCAGCTGCAGGCGCTCGGTCACCGCCGGCTGGCCTGCGGTCTCGGCCAGGTTGACCAGGATGCGCGGCAGGTAGAACACCGTGGCCATCCACGCCACCACGAACACGATGTGGAAGGTCTTGACCCAGTAGTAGCTCTGCATGCGCTCGCTCCGGCGGCTGGCGTAGATGGGCGCCTATTGTCGCAGTAGAGCCACCTCATGGGTGGCTGCCGCGTCCAATCGCCGCATCAGGACAGCCATGCATGGCGTGGCTCTACTGCGGGTCCGCCACACCCGGGGGCGCAACGCCGTACGATAGGCACCGTTTTCCCTGATCGCGCACCGCCCCATGGACAAGACCTACGACGCCGCCTACTTCCAACGCTGGTACCGCCGCGCCGACATCGGCGGCAGCGCCCGCCTGGCGCGCAAGGTCGCGTTGGCCGTGGCCAGTGCCGAGTACTACCTGGAACGACCGATCCGCAGTGTGCTGGACATCGGCTGCGGCGAAGGCGCCTGGCGCGCACCGCTGCTGAAGCAGCGTCCGAAGGTCGAATACCTGGGCTTCGACAGCAGCGAGTACGCTGTGCGCCGCTATGGCCGCACCCGCAACCTGCACCTGGCCAGCTTCGGCGATTTCGCCTGGCTGCGGCCCTGCGCGCCGGTCGACCTGCTGGTGTGTTCGGACGTGATGCACTACGTGCCCGACCGCGAGCTGCGCGCCGGCCTGGCCGGCGTGGCCGAGCTGACCGGCGGTGTGGCCTTCCTGGAGACCTTCGCCGCCGAGGACGCGTTCGAAGGCGACCACGACGGCTTCCAGGCCCGCCCAGCACGCTGGTATCGGCGGACGCTGGCCCGGCACGGCCTGCAGCCGGTAGGGTCGCACTGCTGGCTCGGCCCCGCCCTGGCAGGCGATGCCGCCGCGCTGGAACGGATGTGAATCCGGATTCATTATTTTCAGCCAACTTAACCTGCGGGACACCCGGATGGGATATGCTGCGCGGCAACATATGACCATACATATTCGGTCGTCATGCTCTATCAACTGCACGAACTGACCCGCAACCTGCTCGCCCCCTGGGTGCACCAGGCCCAGGCCAACGCCAAATTCTTCGCCAACCCGGGCCACTGGTGGTCGCAGATGCCCGGCGCCGATCGTCTGGCGGCGGTCAATGAGCTGTTCCACCGCATCGGCAAGGATTACGAGAAGCCCGAGTGGGGCATCAACGAAATCGAGGTCGACGGCGAGCGCGTGCCGATCGTCGTGCACGAGGAAGTGAGCAAGCCGTTCTGCAAGCTGCTGCGCTTCAAGCGCCACAGCAATGAAGCCGACCAGCTGCACACCATGCTCAACCAGCCGTTCGTGCTGGTGGTGGCACCGCTGTCCGGGCACCACGCCACGCTGCTGCGCGATACGGTGCGCACGCTGCTGCGCGACCACCGTGTGTACGTCACCGACTGGGTGGACGCGCGCATGGTGCCGGCCAACGAAGGCGAGTTCGGCCTGGACGACTACATCGCCTACATCCAGGAGTTCATCCGCCATCTGGGCGTCGAACGCCTGCACGTGGTCAGCGTGTGCCAGCCGACGGTACCGGTGCTGGCCGCGGTTTCACTGATGGCCAGCCGTGGCGAGCCGACACCGCGCACCCTGGTGATGATGGGCGGCCCGATCGATGCGCGCTGCAGCCCGACCGCGGTGAACAACCTGGCCACGCAGAACCCGCTGTCGTGGTTCGAGAACAACGTCATCCACACCGTGCCGGCCAGCTATCCCGGCGCCGGCCGCCGCGTGTATCCGGGCTTCCTGCAGCACGCCGGCTTCCTGTCGATGAACCCCAGCCGCCACTTCAGTTCGCACTGGGATTTCTACACCGACCTGGTCAAGGGCGACCTGGAAGACGCCGACGCGCACCGTCGCTTCTACGACGAGTACAACGCGGTGCTGGACATGCCGGCCAAGTACTACCTGGATACCATCCGCGTGGTGTTCCAGGACTTCCTGCTGCCGCGTGGCGAGTGGGTGGTCAACGGCGAGAAGGTCGACCCGTCGGCGATCCGCGATACCGCGCTGCTGAGCATCGAGGGCGAACTGGACGATATCGCCGGCCTTGGCCAGACCGAAGCAGCGCAGGCGCTGTGCACCGGCATTGCTACTGACCGCCGCGAGCATTTCATCGTCGAAGGCGCCGGCCACTACGGTATCTTCAGCGGCCGTCGCTGGCGCGAGGTGGTGTATCCGAAGGTGCGCGACTTCTTCGCTGCCCATGCCGAGGCACCGGCGGCGAGGGCCACGAAGAAGAAGAGCAACGTCACTCCGTTGCGGCGAAAGGCGGGCTGATTCCCGGCAGGGGTCGGATCCCTTTCCAACGGGAAGGGCACTGACCCAGCATGATGGGATCCGGGGTCAGAGCCCTGTTCTGCGAACAGGAATCCGACCCCTGGCCTGTTACAACCGCACCAGCAGGTTCTTGGCAATCAGCCCGTGCAGCTTGCCGATGCCCCGTGCCAGGTGCATCGTCAACAGCAGCAGCAGCACGCCCACAGCTGCGATCACGATGCCCACCAGCGGCGAGGCGGCCATCGGCAGCACGTTCACGCCATCGACGTAGACACCCGGAATGTCACCGCTGAACAGCGCGGCCACCGGCGCCCAGATGAACCCCAGCGACAGCGACAGCAGCGTCACCGCGATGGTGAAGTAGACCACGCCCAGCGGCAGCATCAGCACGAAGTACAGCAGGGTCAGCCAGGTACGGCCATCGGTGAACATGTCGCCGATGCGCTGCAGCCACGTGCGGCTGCGGTCGGTGTAGCGCGGACGGCGCGGCATGCGCTCGCCCAGCAATGCTTCCACCAGCCGCCCTTCCAGCAGCGCCAGCCCGCGCACCGAGCCGAAGAACAGCACGGTCAGCGGAATGCCGACGATCAGGATCAACAGGCCGAGCGAGAGCGACAGGCCGGTCACCACCCAGGTGAAGAAGAAAATGCCGGTGGCCAGCGACAGCAGCATGTAGAACAGCGCGCCATAGGTATGCGGATCGGCCACCACGCCGAAGAAGCGCGCCAGCAGCGAGCGTTGCACCGGCGCCGGCGGCGGTGAGGCCGGCTCGACGCCACTGGCTTCCGCCGCCGCACGCAGCACCGGCGCGGTATCCGCACGCGGCGTGCGCAGCGCGCGGTTCACTGTCACTTCGGTCTCGCGGTAGATGTCGGCCACTTCGTCCGGCGCGCCATAGCTGCCGGCAACGTCGGCGATCACCTCGGCCTCGCTGCGGCCGGGCTGCGCGGCCAGCTCCGAGCGCAGGTATTCCTCGGCGTCGTACAACGCGTCCTGCACCATCGCCGGATCGGCACCTTCCAGCGCAGCGCGCAGCTGCGCCAGGTACTGCGGAATGGTGGTCGGCAGGGCGCGGCCTGCCAGGCTCGGGTCGTTCATTGCGGTACCCCCTCCAACACGGAATCGACGGAATCGCGGGTGGCCTGCCACGCCTGGCGCCACTGCGCCAGCACCTCGCGGCCACGTTCATTGATGCGGTAGTAGCGCCGCGGCGGCCCGCTGCTGGACGGCTCCACATGGCTTTCCAGCAGGCCGGCGCCCTCCAGGTTGCGCAGCACCGGGTACAGCGCGCTCTGCTTGCCGCTCAGCACGCCCTCGCCCACCCGCTCCAGCTCCTTGGCAATGAGGTAGCCGTACAGCGGCTCCCCGGCCCGGGCCAGCACCGCCAGCAGGGCCAGCGACACCGTTCCGGCGCTGAGCTCCTTCTGGAACTTCTTCAGGTGGACATCGTCCTCGGACATGGCCGGCCCTCCACTACGTTGAAGTCCACAGTAGTGCGAAGTTCGGTATAGCGAATGTGTCGTTAGTCACTCTGCCGGTTGGCGTGACCGGATTGCTCGCGCAGAATCGAAGCCTCGTTCATGTTCCGGGGTTCCCATGCCGCACCGCCGTCGCTTTGCCCTGACCGCCCTCGCCCTCGCCTGCCTGCTGCCCGCCATGGCCAGCGCGGCCTCGCCTTACCGCAGCCCGCAGCAGATCTTGGACGCCTCGCCGGCCAGCGACTGGCGCACGCCGGACCCGGCCAACCTGCTGTACATGGACCTGCCGGCCGGGCGCGTGATCATCGAGCTGGCGCCGCAGTTCGCCCCGCGCCATGTCGCCAACATCCAGACCTTCGCCCACGAGCACTTCTGGGACGGCACCAGCATCTACCGCTCTCAGGACAACTTCGTGGTGCAGTTCGGCGATGCCGACGCCGATGACGCGGCCAAGGCCAAGCCGTTCGGCAGCGCCGCGCGCAAGCTGCCGGCTGAATTCGAGCGCGCCAGCGCTGGCCTGAAGGTCAGCGTGCTGCCGGATCGCGATGGCTGGGCCGCGCAGACCGGTTTCGTCGACGGCTTCCCGGTCGGCCAGGACCCGCAGGCCGGCAAGGCCTGGCTGGCACATTGCTACGGCATGCTGGGCGCCGGCCGCAGCAACGAAGAGGACAGCAGCATCGGTGCCGAACTCTACGTGGTGACCGGCCAGTCACCGCGTCAGCTCGACCGCAACATCACCCTGGTCGGCCGCGTGCTGAAGGGCATGGAACTGCTCAGCGCGACCCCGCGCGGACCGGCGCCGATGGGCTTCTACACCGACCCGAATCTGCGCACGCCGATCGTGGCGATCCGCCGTGCCAGGGACGTGCCGGCGGCCGAGCGCACACCGATCCAGGTACTGCGTACCGACTCGAAGACCTTCGCCGATACGGTGGAGGCGCGGCGCAACCGCGTGGATGATTTCTACAAGCGCCCGGCGGGGCATATCGACCTTTGCAATATTCCGGTGCCGGTGCGGTGATGGTTTCCGCACGTTACGCGTGCTGAAGGTACTTCACTGTTCATGGGCGTCACTTTTCTTTTCGCGCGAAAAGAAAAGTAACCAAAAGAAACGCGCCGCCAGGTCGCGAGCCGCCGTGCTTCGCACGTCGGTCCCCTGCGCTTCTCGGTGAATCAGGGGACGGTGTACAGAAGGCAGCCGACTAACAGTCGGCTCTACAGGACATCGGCGCCTCTTCGCCCCTGATTCCCCTGCGATGCTCGGCTCGCTCAAGGCGGACGCAGTTCAAAGGCCACAGCTGCACCCAGTAGATCCACGCCATGCGTGGATGCTCTTGCTGTTGATCTTGACCTTCCAGTCCGCCTTGAGCGAGCCGAGCACCGCAGGTCCGGCGAGGGCGAAGAGGCGCGGGTGTTTGAGCGCAGCGAGTTCCCGCGCCGTCCCTCGACGGGCCGAGGAGCGCAGGGTACCGGTGCGCAGCACCGGCTCGCGACCTGGCGGCGTGTTTCTTTGGTTACTTTCTTTGCACGAGCAAAGAAAGTGACACCTCCCCGCAGGCGCGGAAATGGGCCCGCCGGGCATGGCGCGGTGCTACCGCTGCGCGCGCGCGCTCAGCCCTTCTGACTCACCGCCACGCTACCCAGAATCAACGCACCGGCAATCAGCATCTGCAGCGTCACCGGCTCATCCAGGAACAACCACGCAAACGCCGCACCGAACAACGGAATCAGGTAGGTCACCGTCGACGCCCGCGACGGGCCGATACGACCGATCAGGCGATAGAACATCAGGAACGCCAGGCCGGTACAGGCCACGCCCAATGCGATCGCCGCGCCCCAGGCCTTCAACGGAATCGCCGCCTGCGGCCAGTGGCTGACCGCCATCGGCAGCATCCACAGCGAGGCGCACGACAGCGTTGCCGCCGCGGCGGCGGCCGACGGCAACCCGGTCATGTGCCGCTTCACCAGGTTCACGCCCAGGCCGTACAGCAGCGATGCCGCCGCACCGGCCAGCACTGCGGTGCCGATGCTCAGGCCGGAGACCTTGGCCGTGGCCAGCACCACCACGCCGGCGAAGCCGACCAGCAGCGCCCCGGCACGACGCATGCCGATCTTCTCGCCGAAGAACAGGAACGCGATCAGCGCGGCGAACAGCACCGTCATCGCATTGCAGATCGCACCGATCGCGGCCGGCGCCTGCTCGGCGGCGTAGGCAAACAGCACGAACGGCAGCGCTGAGTTGATCAGGCCGATCGGTGCCAACCACAGCCAGCGGCGCGGCGGGAACTGCGCGCGAGCGCGCCACAGGAACGGCAGCAGCACCAGCGCGCCCAGCACCAGCCGTACCTCGACCAGCGCGAATGGGCCGAACGACGGCACCGCCACCCGCATGAACAGGAACGAGCAGCCCCAGATGGCGCCCAGCAGGGTCAATTCCAGCGGCGTGCGCCAGTCGCGCTCGGCCGCCTGTGGGATCGCATTCATGTCCTGCCTCCGTCCATCGTCTGTTCCTCGCCAAGGCAGACAGGATCAGGCGCAGACGCCCGCCGCACAAGCGCGTAGTATCGCTGTCAGCCACAAATATGGTTTGAGGCTCGACATGCTGCTCCGTCCTTCCCTGCTCCCCGCACTGGCCGTGTTCGCGGTCGCCGCACGCCACCAGAACTTCGCCCAGGCCGCGCAGGAGCTGCACCTGACCGCCAGCGCGGTCAGTCACCACGTGCGCCGCCTGGAAGAAGTACTTGAAGTTCGCCTGTTCCTGCGCCACGCCCGCGGCGTGCGCCTGACCGCCGAGGGCCGGCAGCTGGCCGACGCCGCCAGCGCCGCCTTCACCGATGTCGCGGCGGTGGCCCATCACCTGCAACCGGATGCCGACAGCGTGCTGCTGCGGATCACCACGCTGCGCTCGCTCTCGTACTGCTGGCTGCTGCCGCGACTGCCACGCTTCACCCAGGCCTATCCACACATCCGCATCGAGCTGCACACCGGCAGCGGGCTGGATCGCTACGACGACAACGGACCGGAAGTCGGCATCCGCTACGGGCTGGGCCAATGGCCGGGCCTGCGTGCGCAGCACCTGATGGATGACTACCTGTTCCCGGTGGCCTCACCGGCACTGGCCGGGGTCGAAACGCTGGTCGATCCGGCGCGCATCGCCGAGCTGCCGCTGCTGACCGACCTGTCGCCGCAGGGCTGGCGCGACTGGTTCCGCCACGCCGGCGCGCGCCCGCCGTCGCCGATGCCGCCGATGCACACCTTCGCCGACAGCACCGACGCGATGCGTGCAGCGGTGTATGGCATGGGCGCGGTGCTGGCGCGCACCCACATCGCCCAGCCCTACCTGCAGCGCTACGAGGTGGTACGCCTGCCCGGCCCGGCATTGAAGGCGCGCTATGCCTATCACGTGGTGCACGCAGAAGGGCAACCGCCGAGCCCGGCCGCGCGCCTGTTCATCGACTGGTTGCTGGAACAGGCGCAGGACGAGCGCACGCCGATTCCGGCATTGCCGGACAGCCTGCTCGGGCGGCCGGCAACGCACGCCTGACTGCGCCCTCACCCGTTCTTTGCCTCACGCTGGCTAGGCTGCTGGCGAACCCACAACGTACCTATGCCATGGCCATGCTGCGACTGCGCATCACCGGAACCGAAGACGACGCCCGCGCCATCAGCGACCTGCTGCTCGGCCTGGACCGCATCGAACATGTCGAAGAAACCGACGACCTGATGCCGCACATGGACGACGACGATTCCAGTTCGGCCGGGCTGTCCGATGACATCGGTCCGGGCATCCACGAGCTGGAAGTGGAAGTCGGCAATGAAAGCACCGCGCAGAAGGTGCGCGATGCGGTGCAGGAACTGGCGCTGGAACTCGATGTGTTCGTCGAGTACGAGACCGACGAGGGCTGATGCCGGCTGACGGCCGGCATCGGCCTTCATCTCAGGGGTTGGGCGGTAGCTTGCGACGGCGGCGACGCCACCATGCCCGCACACCCCAGGCCGCGATCAAGGCCAGCACCGCCACCGGCAGCAGCGCGGCAGCAGCGCGGATCAGGAACGCAATGCTGGTGCTGAGGATGCTGCCCGACTCGCTCAGCGCCTCGCCGATCTCGCTGCGGCTGCGCTGGCCAGAGGTGGTGTCGAAGTGGATCGCCACCAGCTGAGTATCGATGCGCCGACGCTGCTGCGCGGCGTCCTTGTTGGCCTGCTCGACACCCGCCTCGATCTCCGACAGGCGCGTGGTGATCGCCATCAGGTCGTCGACCTTCAGGTCCTTGCGGTCCTGGTAGGACAGCAGGCGGGCGTGCTCCTTTTCAAGCCGCGCCTTGGTCAATGCCGTGTCGGCCACCGCCTGCGCGAGATCCTCGGCGCGCGTATTGCGGGACTGCAGCTTGCCGCCTTCACCAGCCATCGCGATCAGCGGCTCGGTGCCCTTCGGGGCGATGCGCACCTTCACTTCACCGCTGGGCTGCTCGCCGCCGTGCTGCTCGACCTGCAACACTGCACAGTCACCGAACTTCGCGCTCTGGCAGGCCTGGGCGATCTGCTGGATGCGCGGTGCGATCTGCGCCGCCTCCAGCTGCACCTGCACGTCGTGTTCGTAGGCCAGGAAGGCGCCTTCCGGCGAAGCGATGGCCGCCTCCGCGGCCGTGGCGCCCGCATCCCCCACCATGTCGCCCTGCTTGGCGCAGGCGCCCAGCGCCAGCAGCAGTACCGGCAGCGCCGCCCTGCGCGTCCACGCTCGCACCGGCCTCACAGTGCCGCTCCGTCGTAGGAGGTCACCGAAAGGCCAGCCAGATCCACCTGCGGCACGCAGCGCACGTTCACCGCCACCATCGGTGTGCCGGTGCGAGGGTCGACCGCTTCGCTGTAGGGAGCGATACCACACTGGCGGCAGTGGTGGTGGTCGATGTGGGCCTTGTTGAAGTGGTAGGTGGCCACGTCAGCCGGATCGGTGGCCAGCTGGAACGCCGCACGCGGGGCGAACCACAGCAGGCTGCCGCGACGCCGGCACATCGAACAGTTGCAGTCGATGACGTCGCTGATCGGCGCCTCGGCCTGTACGGTGAATGCGATCCTGCCGCAATGACAGCTTCCTTGGTATTCCATGTCCTGCGCTCCTTTGGAGGGTCCTTGAATCCGCCCATGGTAATCCTATGGCACGGGGACAAAGCAGCGACGGGGCCCTATGCTCAGGGTTTGACCCCGTACAGGAATGCCGATGCGCCCGCATCTTCTTGCCCTCGCCCTGGTCGCCGCGCTGGCCGGTTGCCAGCCGGCCGACGCCCCGACCAATGCTTCCACCCCGGCCGCCAGCCAGCAGGCCGGTGACGCGGCGGTCGACGCCGCCTTCGCCGATCTGTCCAAGCGCGCGCTGGACACCTGGATGCAGCTGTCGCCAGTCAGCGCCACCCAGATCGGTGACCACCGCTACGACAGCGAGCTGGACGACCTGAGTGCCGCCGGCCAGCAGAAGACCGTGGCCGCCTACAAGGCGCTGCTGGGCGAGCTGGACAAGATCGAGGTGGCCAAGCTGGGCCGTGAGAACCAGGTGGACGCAGCGATCCTGCGCAACCAGCTGCAGTCGGAAATCTGGAACGCCGAAGTGCTGCAGTCCGGCAAGTGGGACCCGCAGCTGTACAACGGCATCGCCGGCAGCGCGATCTACGGCCTGATGGCGCGCGAGTTCGCACCGCTGCCGGAGCGCCTGAAGGCGGCCACCGCGCGCATGGAGAAGCTGCCGGCGATCTTCGCCCAGGCCCGCGAGAACCTGGACCCGGCCCGCGTACCGAAGATCCACGCCGAGACCGTTGCCAAGCAGAACAAGGGCATCCTCAGCATCGTCGATACCTTCATCACCCCGCACATCGGCGAACTGCCGCAGGCCGACCAGCAGCGTCTGCAAGCGGCCATCGACGGCCTGAAGAAGGCCGTGGACGAGCAGCAGACCTGGCTGGACAAGACCCTGGTACCGAACGCCAAGGGCGACTTCCGCATCGGTGCGGAGAAATACGACCAGAAGCTGAAATTCGCGCTGAGCTCCTCGCTGTCGCGCCAGGAGATCGGTGAGCGTGCGCGCGCCGAACTCAAGCGCGTGCGCGAGGACATGTACGGCATCGCGCAGACCGTGCTGAAGGACAAGCCGGGTGCACCTGAGATGCCGGCCCAGCCGACCGACGAGCAGCAGCAGAAGGCGATCGAGGCCGCGCTGGAACTGGCCTACGCCGACAAGCCGGCACGCGACAAGGTGGTCGACGATGCCAAGGCCGCGCTGGAGCAGTCCACCGCGTTCGTACGCGAGCACGATCTGATGACGCTGCCCGATGCGCCGGTGGACATCATCCTGATGCCGGAATTCCAGCGTGGCGTGGCAGTGGCCTACTGCGATTCGCCGGGCCCGCTGGACAAGAACCTGAAGACCTTCTACGCCGTGTCGCCGATTCCGGACGACTGGAACGAGAAACAGGTCGACTCGTTCCTGCGTGAGTACAACTCGCGCATGATCCACCTGCTCAGCATCCATGAAGGTACTCCGGGCCATTACCTGGAAGGCTGGCACTCGGCCAAGTTCCCCTCGACCCTGCGTGCGGTGTTGCGTTCAGGCCTGTTCGCCGAAGGCTGGGCGGTCTACACCGAGCGCATGATGCAGGAGCAGGGTTACCTCAACAACGATCCGCTGTTCCACCTGGTGCAGCTGAAGTTCTACCTGCGCACGATCTCCAACGCGATCCTCGACCAGGGCGTGCACGTGGACAACTGGGATCGCGAGAAGGCGATGCACCTGATGACCCACGACGCGTTCCAGCAGGAAAGCGAAGCGGCGGGCAAGTGGGTGCGTGCACAGCTGACCTCGGCACAGCTACCGACCTACTTCGTCGGTGCGCAGGAACACTTCGACACCCGCAAGGCGGTGCAGGAGAAGCTGGGCGACAAGTTCAACCTGAAGGCGTACCACGACCAGGTGCTGTCCTACGGCGCACCCCCGGTGCGTTTCGTACGCCAGCTGATGCTGGACCAGCCGATCGAGTGATCGGGGTGGTGTAAGTTGGAAACGGAACGGCCCGGGCAAACCCGGGCCGTTTCTGCAGGCCGCCCCGAAATGACGGAACGGAGAACTCAGACGACCACTGCTGAGTAGACTCGAGCGGCGAGATCATGCGCGACGCCCATATTGACCAGTGCAAAATCAGACTCGTCTTCCCCACCGGTCTTTTTGACAATCTCCTGCAACTGGTACCTGCGCTCATACGAGGCCAGCACATCGCCAACGTCGCCTTTCGAACGGGCAGCACAAACGATCACCTTGCATCCTGCCTGTGCAAGTTGGTCGATCAGACCATCCACGGTTCCGGAAACATCACCACGGTTGAAAATTCCGATCTTGCATCCGTTGATCTGAACTATTGCACTGAAGTCGAGCTTGTGGCCAATAGCCTCAAACGAAATCAATCGCGTGGCAGAGTGCGCAGCCAGCAGTCGGTACAACATGAGAAGCGTCGAGCTCTTTCCCGAGTTGCTGGCGCCACGAAGCGCGATCAGCTGTTTTTTCATTTTCGAAGTCCATTTTCAGGGTTGAAATAATGCTGCCGGAACCTGGCAGCGAGCACACACATCATGCCACCGAGTTGCACCGGATTCAGCGGCATTGAATGGCGGCAATCCAAGTGTCGGCACCCGCCTGGTTCACGGGACTCTGCGGTCTTCAGACACCATCGACAGCCCTTTTGCCATCTCCGCTGAAGGCCCTCACTTTAGCTCCAAGTAGTTGCCTAAACTGCGCTTCAGTGCACCCAGTCTTCGCACACCCTTGCGGCACCAGCGTCGCCCGTACCGGCGGCTGCATTTCACTCAGTGGCACCGCGTCACGCAACTGCTCCTTGGTGGGATAGACATATACCAACCGGTAGTGCGCCCTCCCGCTGTGCCCACGCCAGCGTTCGAACTGCAGCAGGCCACCGATCGGTGTCTTCTCGTACTGCCCCGGCAGGCTGTAGTCGCTGATTCCCAACGCCGCCAGCACCGAGCCGATGTTGGAATCGTGACCGACCAGCAGGGTCACCTTCGGCGACGCCGGGTCGTCGAACAACGCATTCACTCTTGTCAGCAGCGGAGCGGCCACATCACGCGCCACCTCGGGCGTTCCGAACAGGATGTCCTGGTAGCGGTTGCGGATCTGCGCCAGCGCCTGCCATTGCGCCTCGGTGGTCAACCGGCCCCAGCCTTCGCGGGGGATGCCACTGCCCTGGTAGTGCTCCATCAACAAGGCATCGACCAGCCCGCTGGCCAGCGCCAGTGATCCGGACGCGCGAGGCTCCTTGCCCGGTTCCGTACTGAAGGTGGTATCGGCCAGCGCCAGATGGCAGTCGCTGTGCCCCTTGCATGCCGCCGACTGCGGATAGCGGGTGATCTCCTCCACCACGGACAAAGCCGGTGCCAGGTCCACTGCGGCCAGCTCTCGCTGCATTGACTCCAGCACGCGCGTGCGGAATGCCGCGTCGTCGTTGTGGATCACCGGATCGAACAGCGGATCCATCGTCCCCAGCGCCATGCGCTGTTCGACCGTGACATGGCAGCCCGGAAACGCACCGGCAATGAAGAACTGCGCGGTGGCCTGGGTGCGCTGCAGGCTGTTGGCGTACGCGTGGAAGTCATCCTCCTGCGGGCAACCCGACACCGGCAACAGCTGCGCCTGGCGCAGCCACTGGCCGATGTAGCGCCCCATGTAGACCTCCAGCACACCGCCCTTGGTGGTCAGCTCGCCCGGTGCCACCTCCCAGCGCGGCCAGTCCTCGGGCGTCGCATTGGCCAGCGCACCGGAGGCGACCACTGGCGCGCGCAGGTTGTGGCGGCTGAGCAGGACGACCTGCTCGAGCTGGTCGCCGTCCATCGGTGCCGGCGCAGCCGTGGCAACCGTAGCAACCGTGGCAACCAGGCTGAGTGCCAGCAACAGGGAGCGCAGGGGGCGGATCATGCAGGTCTCCGGAAACACGC
The DNA here is from genome assembly GCF_029842485.1 of Stenotrophomonas sp. GD03777. Lineage (NCBI taxonomy): Bacteria > Pseudomonadati > Pseudomonadota > Gammaproteobacteria > Lysobacterales > Lysobacteraceae > Stenotrophomonas > Stenotrophomonas sp. GD03777. The sequence goes on along the minus strand of NZ_JAOCGL010000026.1, from coordinate 20,673 downwards.
TAGGGTCAGAGCCCTTTCCTGCGGAAAGGGATCCGACCCCGAAACGATCATTGATCGGCAGCAACAAATCCACCGGTCTGTCGTGCCCACAACCGTGCGTACAGACCACCGGCCGCGATCAGTTCGGCATGGCTGCCGGTCTCGACGATGCGGCCCTGGTCCATCACCACCAGCCGGTCCATGCGCGCGATGGTCGACAACCGGTGCGCGATTGCGATCACCGTCTTGCCGCCCATCAGCTCATCCAGGCTGTCCTGGATCGCCGCTTCGACTTCCGAGTCCAGTGCCGAGGTCGCTTCGTCCAGCACCAGGATCGGCGCGTCCTTCAGCAGCACGCGGGCAATGGCGATGCGCTGGCGCTGGCCACCGGACAGCTTCACCCCGCGCTCGCCGACATGCGCGTCGTAGCCACGACGCCCCTGCCCGTCCACCAGCGTATCGATGAAGGCTTCGGCACGCGCCTTGGCTACGGCAGCACGCAGCTGCTCCTCGGTCGCATCGGGGCGGCCGTACAGCAGGTTGTCGCGGATCGAGCGATGCAGCAGCGAGGTGTCCTGGGTGACCACGCCGATCTGCTGGCGCAGGCTTTCCTGGGTGACGCAGGCGATGTCCTGGCCGTCGATCAGGATGCGGCCACTCTCCAGGTCGTACAGGCGCAGCAGCACGTTCACCAGGGTCGACTTGCCGGCACCGGAAGGACCGACCAGGCCGATCTTCTCGCCCGGCTTCACCACCAGGTCGAGGCCGGCGATCACGCCGCCCTTCTTGCCGTAATGGAAGTGGATGTCCTGGAACTGCACGCCACCGCGGGTCACCTGCAGCGGCACCGCGTCCCCGCGGTCCTGCACGGTCAGCGGCTGGGCGATGGTGGTGATGCCATCCTGCACCGTGCCGATGTCCTCGAAGATGCCGTTGATGGTCCACATGATCCAGCCGGACATGTTGTGGATGCGGATCACCAGACCGGTCGCCAGCGTGATCGCGCCCACGGTGATATGACCGCCATTCCACAGCCACAGCGCGAGCCCACAGGTGCCGGCAATCAGGAAACCGTTGACGATGGCGATGGTCAGGTCCATGCCGGTGGTTATCCGGGTCTGCGCGCGGTGCTTGACCGCCAGTTCCTGGATCGACTCGGCCACGTAGGCCTGTTCGCGCCCGCCATGGGCGAACAGTTTCAGCGTGGGAATGTTGGTGTAGCCATCGACGATCCGGCCCATCGCCTTGGAGCGCGCTTCGGACGCAATCCAGGCCCGTTCCTTCGCGCGCGGCACGAAGTAGACCATGATCACCGCATAGGCCAGCAGCCACAGGACCAGCGGCACCATCAACCGCCAGTCCGCCTGCGCGAACAGGTACAGCGCCGTGCCGGTATAGACCACGATGTACCAGAGCGAGTCGACCATCTGTACCGCCGACTCGCGCAGCGAGGTACCGGTCTGCATCACCCGGTTGGCGACGCTGCCGGCGAAGTCGTTCTGGAAGAAGCTCAGGCTCTGCCGCACCACGTAGTTGTGCATCAGCCAGCGCGAGCGGTTGCTCAGGCCGGGCACGATCGCCTGGTTGACCAGCAGGTTGTGCAGGCCCACCAGGATCGGCCGCGCGATGACCGTGATGAACAGCATCCAGCCCAGTTCATTGGCATGGCGCTTGAAGAAATCGGCACCGGGCTGCTCGGCGACCATGTCGACGATGCGGCCCAGGTAGTCGAACATGGCCACTTCCACCAGCGCCAGCAGCAGGCCGGCAATCAGGGTCGCCAGCAGCACCGGCCAGACCGGGCGCAGGTAGTGCAGGTAGAACGGCAGCACCTTGCGCGGTGGCATGCGCCCATCCACGGGCGGGAAAACCGGGATCAGGGATTCAAACCAACGGAACATCGCATTCCCTCGCCATCAAGAGCCGGCGGAGTATCCCACGCCGGATGTGTACGCCGGCCGACGATGCCGCGGCGCCGGTAGTGCCGGCCGCTGGCCGGCAACCTCGCGACGTTTCCAGGGATCATGAGGTTGCCGGCCAGCGGCCGGCGCTACCCTCATTCTTTGACCGGGGTGAACAGCAGGTCCTGGAAATCGAAACTGAAATCGGTCAGGTCGGAAATCGGCTGCATGCGCACCTCGCGCACCTTGCCATCCGGGTCCAGGCTGAAGTTCACGAACGCATCGGCGTTGAGCGAACGGTCGTCCCAGCGCACGATGAAGGTGTCGTGCTGCCAGTGCTCCAGGCGCCCGCTCAGCTGCGCGGTCTTCGCAAAGCGCAGGCGCAGGCCCTTGCCTTCGGCGCTGATCTGCATGTCGCCATACCAGCGGTCACGGAAGCTGCCGGTGTAGCCGGCCAGCGCCAGCGATGGCCTGCTGCCCTTGTCGCGTGCGCTCTGGTGCTTGGCCCAGGCCTCGTCGGCCTTGTCCTGCCCCTTGGCCACGGCCTTGGCATAGGCATCCACCCAATCGTGCTTTTCTCCGCCCAGGTAAGCGTCAAGCACGCTCAGGGTGATCGCATTGAACGCCGCGCCCACTTCCTGGTTGGTCAGCACCACCACGCCCAGCTTCTCGCCGGGCACCAGGGTCAACCGCGAGACCATGCCCGGCCAGCCACCGGTGTGCCAGACCAGCTTCTGCCCGCGGTAGTCGCTCAGGCTCCAGCCTTCGCCATAGCCGGCGAAGTTGGCCCGCGCCGGTGCCAGCTCCGGCACGCTCGGCGCCGGGATCGACTGCGGGGTGATCATCCGCCACATCTGCTGCTGGCTCTTTTCACTGAACAGCACCGTGCCATCGGCGAGCTTGCCTCCGGCCAGCTGCACCTGCATCCAGCGCGCCATGTCGTGCGCGCTGGAATAGATGCCACCGGCGCCGGCATTGTTCGACCAGGTCAGCGGTGCAACGGTGCGCAGGTCCTTGAAATCGTACTTGGCGTGGCCGACCGCCGCCTTGTCACCTGGCTTCAGGTGGTCGGCGTTGTAGCGCGTGCCGGCCATCCCCACCTTGTCGAAGATGCGCGTCTGCAGGAACTGCTGGTAGCTCATGCCGGACACGCGCTCGATCACCTGTTGGGCGACCGCGTACAGGATGTTGTCGTAGGCATAGCTCTCGCGGAAGCCGCCCTTCAGCGGCACCCTGCCCAGTCGCTCCACCACTTCGGCGTTGCTGTAGGAGGTGGCCGGCCAGAACAGCAGGTCACCGGCGCCCAGGCTCAGCCCGCTGCGATGCGACAGCAGGTCGCGGATCGTCATCTGCCCGGTCACGAACGGATCGGACATGCGGAACGACGGCAGGTGATCGATCACCTTGTCATCCATCTTCAGCTTGCCGTCCTCGGCCAGCAGGTTCAGCGAGGTGGCGGTGAACGCCTTGGTATTGGAAGCGATGGCAAACAGGGTGTCGGCCCGCACCGGTTCCGGCTTGCCCTGCTCGCGCACGCCCCAGCCACGTTCCAGCACCACCTGGCCATCCTTGACTACGGCCACGGCGATGCCGGGCACGTCGAACTGCGTGCGCACGCGCTCGACGGTCGCATCCAGGTCCTGCAGCTGCTGCGGGGTCGCCGCATTGGCCATGGTCGTGCACGCCAGCAGCACGGCTCCTCCGATCCAGGTTTTCATCCAGCACCATCTCCGAACAGGGGTAGCGGCCATGTGCAGGCCGTCACCGGGGTTTCGCAGGATGGTAACGGTCGTCGATGCACCCTGCCCCGTGCCATAGGAGGGGTGTCATGGGCGGGAATGGCCAACCAAGCAACGGCTCCACCATCATTCCGTGCCTGCGCTACCGCGACGCGCTGGCCGCCATCGACTGGCTGCAGCGGGCCTTCGGCTTCCATGCCCAGGCCGTGTATGCCGATGGCGATACGGTTTTCCATGCCCAGCTCACCTTCGGCAGCGGCATGATCATGCTGGGCTCGGCCAGCAACCAGAGTGCGTGGAGCAAACACGCGGCCCTGCCTGACGAGGTCGGCGGCCGCCAGACCCAGAGCGCCTGCGTGATCGTCACCGATGTCGATGCGCACTATGCGCGGGCCAAGGCGGCTGGAGCGCGCATCGTCATCGACATTGCCGACCAGGACTACGGTGGCCGCGGCTACGCCTGTGCCGATCCTGAAGGCTACCTGTGGTGGTTCGGCAGCTACGACCCCTGGCGCGAGGACCACAGCCAGTGACCGCTGCCGGCCAGATGGCGATCCGCTGCGGTATTGGCGGCTGGGTGTTTCCCGAGTGGCGCGGCGGCATGTTCTATCCGGTGGGACTGCCGCAGCGCGAGGAACTGGCCCATGCCAGCCGCGCCCTGCGCTGCATCGAGATCAACGGCACCTTCTACCGCACGCCGACTGCGGCCCAGTGCGCGCAGTGGGCCGCGCAGACGCCGGAAGGCTTCCGTTTCTCGATGAAGGCGCCACGCTACCTGGTGCAGCGCCGCGACCTGGCCAGCACCGTGGAAGCGGCCACGCCATTCCTGCAGGCGGCACTTGCGCTCGGTGACCGGCTCGGCCCGCTGCTGTGGCAGTTCGATCCGCACCATCCGGCCGACGCCGATGCATTGGAAGCGCTGATGGCGCAGCTGCCGAAGCAGCTCGAGGGCGTGCCGTTGCAGCACGCTCTGGAAGTGCGCAACGCCAAGGCACATGGACCGGCTCTGGTCACCGCCGCGCGCCGCCACGGCGTGGCGCTGGTGATCGAGGACAGCGACGAGGCGCTATTGCATGGCGATGTCAGTGCGGGCTTCGTCTACGCGCGGATCAAGCGCAGCCAGGCCCGCTTGAACGAGGGCCTGCCTGCGTCCGTCCAGCAGCGCTGGGCTGAACGCGCACGACGCTGGTCACGCGGCGAGCCGGTGGACGACCTGCCCTGCCTGACCGGGCCCGCCCCGGAAACCCCGCGCGAGGTCTACCTGCTGTGCATCGGTGCCGGCAAGGCCCGCAACCCGGCCGCAGCGATGGCCCTGCAGCGCCTCATCGACGGCGCCAGCGGTCCAGCCCCCACAGCAGGGTCCAGCCCACCACGAAGACGCCCGCAACGCGCAGCACGTTGAGCAGGAAGGCCGCCAGGCCCAGGCGTTGCAGTTCGAGGAATGGATACGGCGCCTGTCCGGTCATTGCAGCGACCAGCATCGCCCAGCCAAGGTAGACCAGCGGTACCAGCAGCACGCCGCCCAGCGCGCGCCAGCGCAGCGCCCCATGCGGCAGCAGCCACCACCACCCCAGCAGGTACAGCGCCGGCACAGCGTAGTGCAGGCCGGCATCGACCCACCATTGCAGCCCGGTGGGCTGCCACAGCCCCTGCAACGCCAGCATGTAGATGCACGCGGTCACACCGATGCACAACGCGATCACCGCGGCGACAGTCGTGTCCAGCACACCCGCACGGATCAGCCTGACGCATCCCAGGCACACCGCCAGGTTGCTGAGAATCGTGAAGTAACCAACGAAGCGCAGTGTCGCCATGCCGACCCCGGCAGCCGCCCCGGGGCCGCGTAGCAGCAACAGGTATTGCAGCAGCAACGCGGTGGCGGCCGCCAGTGCAGTCAGTGCTGCCCATGCACGCAGGGCGGAGCGGTTGGCAGCCATTGCAGGGTTCCCCTGAGGAGTTTCCGCGAGCATGCCACAGGCGTCGCCGGCGACCGTACGATTGCCTCACAATAGGCCGATGAGCACACCCGACACCCGCAAAGCGCTGTGGCAGATCCATTTCTGTGTCCTGCTGTGGGGCATCACGGCCATCCTCGGCAAGCTGATCACCCTGCCCGCACTGCCGCTGGTGTGGTGGCGCATGCTGCTGGTGACGGCGATGCTGGCCCTGCTGCCGCGGGTCTGGCGCGGGTTGCGCACCCTGCCCCTGCGGCTGGTGGCAGGCTACGCCGGCATCGGCGCGCTGGTCGCCCTTCACTGGCTGACGTTCTACGGCGCGGTGAAGCTGGCCAATGCCTCGGTGGCTGCCACCTGCATCGCACTGGCACCGGTGTTCACCTCGATCATCGAGCCGTGGGTGGCCAAGCGGCCGTTCCAGCTGCGTGAGCTGGCGTTCGGCCTGGCGGTGCTGCCGGGTGTTGCGCTGGTGGTCGGTGGCGTGCCCGATGGCATGCGCCTGGGTGTGTTGATCGGCGCGATCTCGGCGCTGCTGGTGGCGGTGTTCGGTTCGCTCAACAAGCGCATGGTCAGCCATGCCGATCCGCTCACGGTCACCACGCTGGAGCTGGGTGCCGGCACCCTCACCCTGACCCTGCTGGCGCCGCTGATGCCCTATCTGCTGCCGGCGCTGGCCAGCCCGCTGTGGGTGGTCCCGAATCTGCACGACGGGATCCTGCTGCTGGTGCTGGCCGGGTTCTGCACGCTGCTGCCGTTCGCCCTGGCCCTGGTCGCACTGCGCCACCTGAGCGCCTACACGGTGCAGCTGGTGACCAACCTGGAGCCGGTCTATGCGGTGGTACTGGCGGTGGTGCTGCTGCGCGAGCAGCACGAAGTCACCCCGTGGTTCTACCTGGGCGTGGCGATCATCGTCGGCGCGGTGTTCCTGCATCCGCTGCTGAACCGCCGCAAGCCGGTGCAGCATCCGGAAATCCTTGGCACGGCCGAAGCGCGCAACATCGCCGATTGAGTGCATCCACGCATGGCGTGGATGGCCGCATCAACGCTGCGGCCAATGCCAGGCCGGCGCATCCAGCAGGCCCTGCCCGCTCAACAGCGTGCGGCCCTGGTCCTTGTACAGATGCAGCGAATGGCACCCTGGCGCCTGTTCCAACGCCGCGATCAGCCGGCTGGCGTGCGACACCACCCATACCTGGCTGCGCGCACTGGCTGCGATGATGAGCCGCGCCAGCGCCGGCAGCAGGTCCGGGGGCAGGCTGGTCTCCGGTTCGTTGAGCACCATCAACGGCGGTGGGCGTGGTGTGTGCAGCGCCGCCGCCAGCAGCAGGAAGCGCAGCGTGCCGTCGGAGAGCTCGGCCATCGACAATGGCCGCAGCAACCCAGGTTGGTGGAAGCGCAGCGCCAAGCGTCCATCCAGCGCCTCGAAATCGACCGTGGCGCCCGGGAACGCGTCATCGACGCTGCGTGCCAACGCAACCGGGTCCCCGATCTCGAGGATGGTCACCCAGGCCGCCGCCAGGTCCCGGCCATCGTGATGCAGCACCGGCGTGCGCGTGGCCATCGCCGGTTGCCGCGCCGGGGCGTCGCCATCGCTGCGGAAATGGTCATAGAAGCGCCAGCAACGGATGTACTCACGCAGGGTGATCGTTTCGGGCATGCGCTGCGGATCGCCGACCTGGGTGAACAGGCTGTCGAACAGCGACAACCGGTCATCCACCAGATCCCAACCGCGCGCATGGCGCTGCCGCACCATCCCCCCGCGACGATCGACCAGCAGGTTGGCGCTGCGCAGGAACGGCCCGGCCCAGATCGCCTCGGCCTTGATCTGCGGATCCAGCGCAAACGGCGAACGGCTGGGCGGCGGATAGCCGAGATCGATGGCATAGCCCAATTCTTCGGTAGTGAAACCCAGCTTCAGCCCCACCGACACCTGCCGGAGCCCGCCCTGCAGCGGAATCTCGCCGGCCGCAACCCTGCGATCGATGGATTCGGGACCTGCCCACAGCGCCGAACCAAGCCCACCTTCGCGGGCCAGCACCGCCGCGACTCCGCCCTGTGCGGTCTCCGCCAGCAGGCGCAGCGCGCGGTACAGGCTGGACTTGCCACTGCCGTTGTCGCCGGTCACCACATTCAACCGCTGCAGCGGCAGTACCAGCCCATGCAACGAGCGATAGTGGGCGATGGCCAGGGTCTGCAACATGGTCGGCGTCCGGGAAGACAAAGCGTCATGCTGCCCACTCTTGATCGCAGGCGCTGCGACGCGATGTGAATCGGGAAGAGCATCCACGCATGGCGTGGATCTACCGGGCGGGGCACTTCAGCCCGCTACTTCCACCCGGTTGCGGCCATTGCCCTTGGCCCGGTACAGCGCCTTGTCGGCACGTGCCAGCGTGTCGTCCACGCTTTCACCGGGCTGGTGCTGGGCGATGCCGATACTGATCGTGACCGGGACGCCCAGCGGCAGGTCGGCCACGGCCAGGCGCAGGAACTCGCACTGAAGTTCGGCGGTGCGCAGGTCGGTTGCGGGCATCACTGCCACGAACTCCTCGCCGCCGTAGCGCGCCGCCATGCCACGGCCGGCGAAGTGCGAACGCAGCAGTGCGCCCAGTTCGGCCAGCACGCGGTCGCCGGTGGCGTGGCCCTGGAAGTCGTTGATGTGCTTGAAATGATCGATGTCCAGCAGCGCGACGCAGGCCTCAGCGGGCTGCTCCCCGGTCATCGCCACGGCCTCGTCCAGCGCCGCTGCCATCGCGCGGCGGTTCGGCAGGCCGGTCAGCGCATCAGTGCGGCTCTGCTCGGCCAGGTCGGCGTTCTGCGCCAGCAGCACGTCGTGGTACTCCGACAGCAGGCGCTCATAATCATCGCGTTCCAGCATGTGGTTCTGGATGTCGAGCGCGAAACGGCGCAACTCCATCACCAGCATCACCTGCCGCGACAGTGCGGCCAGCGCCTCGGCCTTGTCGCTGGCCAGGTGTTGCGGCTGTGCGTCGAACACGCACAGCGTACCCAGCGGCAAGCCGTCGGAGCTGATCAGCGGCGCGCCGGCATAGAAGCGGATGTGCGGATCGCCGACCACCACCGGATTGTCGTGGAAGCGCGCATCCTGCAGCGCATCCTCGACCACCATGATCTGCTGCGGCTGCAGGATGGCATGGCCACACATCGATTCGCTGCGCAGGTTTTCCGCCGCATTGATGCCCTGGATCGACTTGAACCATTGCCGTTCGACATCGATCAGGGTCACCGCCGCCATCGAGGTGCCGCAGACCGCCTTGGCGATCACCACCAGGTCGTCGAAGGATTTTTCTCGCTCCGAATCGAGGATGCGGTAGCGATACAGCGCCTCGAGCCGAAGGGCTTCGTTGGCGGGCTTGTCGGGCTTGATCATGCAACGTCACGTTCCGGCAGGTCACCGCGAAGTCTAGCGGAAGCCGGTGAGCAATCCGCATGGCGGTGGTGCCGGCCGTTGGCCGGCATCCCGGATACATCGCGCGCCCATTGCAGCCGGCCAGCGGCCGGCACTACCAGTCCAGCTGCTTCGGCAGCAGGCCCTGCAGCTCCTGCTCGGTCAGGTTGCGCCACTGGCCCGGCTTCAGCGCACCAATCTTGATGTTGTCGATGCGCACGCGGCGCAGCTGGGTCACGCGATAGCCGAACTCGGCGGCCATCAAGCGGATCTGCCGGTTCAGGCCCTGCTGCAGGGTGATGCGGAAACCGAACTTGGCGATGCGCGAAGTCTTGCATGGCAGCGTCATCTGGTCGTGGATGCGAACACCACGCGCCATGCCGCGCAGGAACTCATCGGTGACCGGCTTGTTCACCGCCACCAGGTATTCCTTCTGGTGGCCGTTCTCGGCCCGCAGGATCTGATTGACGATGTCGCCGTTGCTGGTCATCAGGATCAGGCCTTCGGACTCCTTGTCGAGGCGGCCGATCGGGAAGATGCGCTGTTCATGCCCGACGAAGTCGACGATGTTGCCCTTGACCGACGTCTCGGTCGTGCAGGTGACGCCGACCGGCTTGTTCAGCGCGATGTAGACGTGGCGGCGGGCGCCGGGCTTGCGGGCCACGCGCGCGCGCAGTGGCTGGCCATCCACCAGCACCTGGTCTTCCTCGCCCACCACCGCGCCGGTGCCGGCCGGATGGCCGTTGACGGTGACCCGGCGGGCGGCGATCAGGCGATCGGCCTCGCGGCGGGAGCAGAAGCCGGTGTCGGCGATGTGTTTGTTGAGTCGGGTGGTCATCGCCCTATTATCCGGCATCGCCGCCCGCCGCGCTTCATGCCAGGCCGGGTGGATCGAGTTCTTCGCCGTCGAACACCCGGTTGCGGCCGGCACGCTTGGCCACGTACATGGCATGGTCGGCCCGGCGCAGCAGCGCGGCGAGATCGTCCTCGCCCGGCCGCCACTGCGCCAGGCCGATGCTGGCGGTGACCTCCAGGCCGGGCACCTGCAGCGCCCGGGCCGCCTCCGTGATGTGCCGGCGCAGGCGATCCAGGCGCGCCGACGCCGCCTCGCGGGGCATGCCCGGCATCAGCAACAGGAACTCTTCGCCCCCCATCCGCACTACCTGGTCCTGGCTGCGTACCGCGGCACGCAATGCGCGCGCCACCGCCACCAGCACCTGGTCCCCCACGGCGTGGCCATGGCGGTCATTGATGTCCTTGAACAGATCGATATCGAGGAAGCCGATCACCAGCGGGCCACGCTCGCGGTCAACCCGCTCCAAGTGGCGGGCCAGCTGCTGCAGGCCGGCACGGCGGTTGGGCAGGCCGGTCAGGCCATCAGTCTCGGCCAGCTGGCGCAGTTCATCGCGCTGCTGGCGCAGGCGACCCAGCCGCTGGTTCAGTGCGTAGGCGGCCATCATCAGCAGCCAGGTCACCGCCAGCTGCAGGGCCTCCACGCGGTATTCCAGCAACCACGCCGCGCGGCAGGCGTCGGCCAGGATCAACACCAGCATCGGCGCCAGCGCCGCCAGCCCCGCCTGCGCCCAGCGGTCACCGCGCAGCCGTGCCCACACCCCGGCCATCAACGCCAGGCCACAGCCCAGCAGATAGGACACCTGCAGGCCCTGCGCCACCCAGGCCAGGCTGTCCCATGGCAGCCAAGGCACCAGTGCAGCCAACGCCAGCAATCCCCAAAGCGCCACCAGCTGGAACGGACGCGAACGCGGCAACAGGCGATCACCGCCATTCAGCCGCCACAGCGCCGGCAGCACCAAGGCCTGCGTGGCCGCAGTCAACACCAGCAGCCACCAGGCACCGCGCTCGCCCACCGGCAACCAGGGTTCCGGATAGCCGCTGAGGCCACCGAGGATGGCCTGCCAAAGCACCAGCACGGTGGTACCGGCGATGTAGACCAGGAAACTGCGGTCGCGGGTGGTGAGGAAGGCCATCAGTGCCGACAACGCCAGTGCGATCGCCACGGCGATGCAGGCCGCGCGCACCAGCAGGCGGGCGGTATCGTTCTGCTGCACTGGACTGGGCGCGCCCAGCCGAAGGGTGGGTACCCAACGCGCCTTCAACGGCGTCTGCCACGACACCAGGAATGGATCGTGACTGCCCGCTGGCGGCACCGCCACCAGCCCGATGCCTGCGCGGAAGCGTGAGTCTCGGGTACGGGCATCGTGCATGTTGCCGCAGATCTCGCGATCGCCATACTGCACGCGGACTTCGCCAGCGAACACATTGAACACGTCCAGGGCCTGCGGTTGCCCCGACCAGCCGCCCGGCGGCGCAGGCACCTGCACCTGCTGCCGGTGACCGGCCAGCATGTCCGGCGTGCATGCGCGATGTGGAGTGGGTTCATCGGTGGCTGCGCCGACCAGCAGGTAATCGCGGCCGGCTTCGACGGCAGCAGCCCACAGTGGCCACGGCGTGGCCAACCACACCAGCAGCACGACCAGCACCGCCCCTGTTCCGTACTGCCACTGCCTGCCGCCCACGCCACGTCCTGTTCCTGCTTACGCCCGCGCCCACTGCGCGTCGCCCCTGGCAGGCATTATCGCAGCCGCGGCTGCAACGCATGTGTAGACCAAAGTCGCCGACGGCGTTCAACCTGCGGCAGGCGGGCCCTGCACCGCCACCAGGCGCACCGGCCGCAGGTCGGCCAGGGTCATCCGTTCCAGTGGCTGCGGTCGCTCGACCGCATAGCCCTGCAGGCCCTGCACCCCAAGCCGGGTCAGCGCGGCGGCGACTTCGGCGGTCTCTACCCATTCGGCCACCACCTCCATCTGCAGCTCGCGCCCAAGTTCACTGATCGCGCGCACGGTGGCGTGGCTGACCGGATCGGTATCCATGTCGCGCACGAAGGCCCCGTCGATCTTCAGGATGTCGGCCGGCAGCTGGCGCAGGTAGCCGAACGAGGACAGCCCGGAGCCAAAATCGTCCAGCGCCATCCGGCAGCCGCGCGCCTTCACCGCATCGATGAACGCGCGCGCCTGGCTGAGGTTGCTGATCGCTGCGGTCTCGGTGATCTCGAAGCACAGCTTGGAGGCCAGCGCGCGATTGCGCTCCAGCAGGTCGCAGACGAAGGCGAGGAAGCCGGGTTCGGCGATCGACTGCGCCGACACGTTGACGTTGCACAGTCCCAGCTGCCGCACATGCGCCGGGCACACCTGCAGGTGCCGGAACAGCAGGCCGAGCACGTGCCGGTCCAGCGCCACGGCCATGCCATAGCGCTCCACCGCCGGCATGAACTGGCCCGGCAGGTGCAGGCTGCCATCGCTGCCGCGCATGCGTACCAGCACCTCGTAGTGCAGGTAGGTGGGATCGCCGACGCGGGCGATGCGCTGCGCATACAGCACCATGCGGTTCTCGGCCATGGCCAGGCTGACGCCCTGCAGCCGCTCGGCTTCCCGGCGCCGTTCCTCCAACGCCATGCGGTTCTCGTTGAAGCAGTGCACGCGGTTGCGCCCGGCCTGCTTGGCCGCATAGCAGGCACTGTCGGCGGCGCTCATCAACCAGTTCACATCCGGTGCATCGGCGCTGACCTCGACCACGCCGATGCTGCAGCTCAACTGCGGGCTGCCCTCGCTCACCGGGAACGTCGCCTGCCCCAGATTGCGGATCACCCGCTGCAGCACGCGCTTGGCCTCGTCCTGCCCGGCATGGGCGAGGAACACCGCGAACTCGTCCGCACCCAGCCGGCCCACCCAGTCACCATCGCGCACCGCCGCCACCAGGTAATCGGCGAAGCTGCGCAGCATCTGGTCGCCGGCGGCATGGCCGAAGCTGTCATTGACCAGCTTGAAATGGTCCAGGTTGATGTAGCACAGCGCGTGCGTACCACCTTCGCTGCGCACCTGCAGCAGCGCGCGTTCGAGCAGGCGTTCGATCTCGCGCCGGTTGATCAGGCCGGTCAGCGGGTCATGGCTGGCGTGGTGCTCGATCTCGCGCGCCAGTGCATGGTTCTGGCTGACGTCTTCGATGATCGCGAACACCGACAGGGCGCCGCCGGCGCTGCGCACACCGGTGCCGCTCCAGCGGCCCCAGACCAGGCTGCCATCACGACGGCGGAAGCGCAGCTCGCTCGGGCGCAGCTGGCGGTCCCAATCGATGCGCCCCACCCCGTCAATGACCAGCTCGCCGTCCATCAGCAGGTCAGCCAGCGACAGCTGCAGCAGCACGTCGCGGCGATGATCGAGGATGTCGGCCATCGCCTGGTTGGCCTCGATCACCTTGCCTTCGGTATCGAGCTTGAGCATGCCGACGTTGGCCTGGTAGAACGCTGCGCGGAAGCGGCTCTCGTGTTCGGTCAGGTCCTTGCCGACGCGGCGCGCCAGGGCCACCGCCATCAGGCTGATCGCCAGCACCGACAGGCCCGCGACCATCAACGTCGCCAGCCTCACCAGCGTCGCCATCCGCAGCAGCGCCTGCGAGAACGCCTGGCTCTGCACCTTCATCCGGCGGTCGAGATCACGCAGTTGCTGCAGGTACTGGTCTCGTGTGGCTGTCAGTAAGGGGCCACCCTCGTGCCGCCGCTGCAACTCATCGACCAGGCGCTGCAGCGCCATCAGGTCCCCGTCGGTCTGCCGCCATAACGCGGTCGCTTCGCGGAAAGCACCGATATCGCGCGCGTAGCGGAACGAAAACACCAGGCGCGGAATGTCGGCGTGCGCGTTGCCCCCCTGCAGGAAGCCCTGCCGGGCCTTCTCTTCGTCAGGCTCCGCCTGTTCCAGCGCCAAGCGCGCCTGCAGATCGCCCAACGGCACCTGCAGGGCCTGGCGTGCATCGTCCAGGTCCTGGACATTGCCGCGCGCCAGGTAGCGACTGAGCGCGGCGGTCGCATCCTGCTGGCCGCGCGACCAGTATCCCTGGCCGGCGATCCAGGCGGTGGAGGCCGCCTGCAGTTCCTGGATCAACGCCGACAGTGCGACCAGTCCGATCGCCATGCCGGTCAACAACGCAAATCGCAGTCCCAGCCCCCGGGTCATCGGCACCCGCCGGCTCTGTTGGTCCGTGCCACTCCTACCCATCCTGGATCCCCCCGAATGTGCTGCGGTGACAACCTCCTTTGGAACCGGACCAGCCTATGACCGGCAATGTGTTGACCGTGCGAAAAAGGGGACGGAGGGGATTAAGTCGTTTTCGGCATAAGCGCATGGCCTGCCATATACGACTTAATCCCCTCCGTCCCCTTTTCCTGTACACCGGCCCGGGGGCCGGCGTTGCTCTGGACGGCTGTGGGTGCGGCTTAGAAGCTGCGCGGGCCGCGCGGCTTGAAGCCATCACGACGTGGCGGGCGGCTGTCGCGGTCACCGCCGCGGTCGCCCCCATGGCCACCCGGACCACCCGGACCACCACGACGCGGGCCACCGGGGCCGCCCGGACCACGCTTGTCGAAGCGCGGCTTGAACGGACGCGGGGCCGGGTTGATCTCTTCACCGGCCGCCAGCGGACGCATCTGCAGCTGCTGGCCGGACACCCACACCTTCTGCAGGTGCGACAGCACGTCCGGCGGCATCTGTGCCGGCAGGTCCAGCAGCGAGAAGTCGTCGTGGATGTCGATGCGGCCGATGAAACGGCTTTCCAGGCCGGCTTCGTTGGCGATGGCGCCGACGATGTTGGCCGGCTTCACGCCGTGCTGGTGGCCGACCGAAATACGGTAGGTCTCCATGCCCTGCTCCGGCGCACCACGCGGCGGAACCTCGCGGCGCGGACGCGGCTCGAAACCACCTTCGGCGTCGTCGCGACGCGGGCCACGCTCGAAGCGCGGACCCCGCTCGTTGCGGTCGAAGCGATCGCCACGCTCCGGGCGGTCGCCACGGTCGAAGCGCTCGCGCGGCGCGCGCTCTTCACGCGGGGCACGCACCGGCGGCTGCAGCAGGAACGGGGTATCGCCCTGCAGCATCCTGGCCAGCGCGGCCGCGATCTCGATGGCCGGCACGTTCTGCTCGTTCTCGAAGCGCTCCAGCAGCTGGCGGTAGAAGTCCAGGCCGCCGGCGCCGAGCGTTTCGGTGATGCGCGAGGTGAACTTGTTGATGCGGGTGTCGTTGACCGCCTCCACGCTCGGCAGCTGCATCTCTTCGATCGGCTGGCGGGTAGCGCGCTCGATCTGGCGCAGCATGCCCTTCTCGCGCGGGGTGGCGAACAGGATCGCCTCACCGCTGCGGCCGGCACGGCCGGTACGGCCGATGCGGTGCACGTAGCTCTCGGTGTCGTACGGGATGTCGTAGTTCAGCACGTGGCTGATGCGCTCCACGTCCAGGCCGCGGGCGGCCACGTCGGTGGCGACCAGGATGTCCAGCTTGCCTTCCTTCAGCATGGCGATGGTGCGCTCGCGCTGGGCCTGCTGCATGTCACCGTTGATGGCGGCAGCGGCCAGGCCACGCGCCTGCAGCTTGCTGGCCAGTTCTTCGGTGCCGGCCTTGGTGCGCGCGAAGATGATCATCGCGTCGAACGGCTCGACTTCCAGGATGCGGGTCAGCGCGTCCAGCTTGTGCATGCCGCTCACCCACCAGTAGCGCTGGCGGATGTTGGCCGAGGTGGTGGTCTTGGCCGCGATGGTCACTTCCACCGGGTCCTGCAGGTAGGTCTGCGCGATGCGGCGGATCTGCGGCGGCATGGTGGCCGAAAACAGGGCCACCTGGCGCTGCTCCGGCAGCTTCTTCAGCACGGCTTCCACATCGTCGATGAAGCCCATGCGCAGCATTTCATCGGCTTCGTCCAGCACCAGGGTCTTCAGCTCGGACAGGTCCAGGGTGCTGCGGTCCAGGTGATCGATCACGCGGCCGGGGGTGCCGACCACGATGTGCACGCCACGGCGCAGCGCCGACAGCTGCTGGCCGTAGGGCTGGCCGCCGTACACCGGCAGCACGCGGAAGCCCGGGATCTTCGACGAATAGGACTGGAACGCCTCGGCAACCTGGATGGCCAGTTCGCGGGTCGGCGCCAGGATCAGGGCCTGGGGCTTGATCTGCTGCAGGTCGATGTTGGACAGTACCGGCAGTGCGAACGCAGCGGTCTTGCCGGTACCAGTCTGGGCCTGGCCCAGCACGTCGCGGCCTTCCAGCATCGCCGGGATGGTGGCGGCCTGGATCGGCGACGGGGTTTCGTAGCCGATGGCGGTGACCGCCTGCATCACGGGCTCGGACAGGCCGAGCTGCGCGAACTGCAGCGGCGCTTGGGAATCTTGGGACATGGGGAACTCCGAAGGCACTGCCGTCTTCCTGGCAGTGCGATAAAAAGGGTGATGGTCCGCGCTTTGGGCGCCCTTCTTATCGCGTGCCCTGGCGCTGCTCGGTCGGAGGAGATTTCACTCGCTCAGAGCGGAATGATACCGCATTGATCCTGAACGAGGCGTACAGCTTTCCATGCGCGTGCCGTCGTGCCCCGTGCTGGCGCACAATACGCGCCCGCTTCCCGGCCCGGCCGCTGGCCTGCGCCCTCTTTCCAGGACCCCTCGCTCCATGCAGATTCTCGAATTCGACCTCGACGGCGACTACGTCGAACTCAAGCAGCTGCTGAAGCTGGCCGACCTGGTCACCAGCGGCGGCGAGGCCAAGATGGTCATCAGCGAGGGCCAGGTGCGGGTCGATGGTGAGGTCGAACTGCGCAAGGCCTGCAAGATCCGCGCAGGCCAGGTGGTCGAGTTCGCCGACAGCCAGATCCGCGTGCTGGCCGCTGGCTGATCCGAGAGTGTTCAGGCCACGCGCTGGGTCAGGTGCGAGGCAATCAGCTGTCTGAACGGTGCCACGCCCTGCGCCACGCGCAGGCCCGCGGCCCGCAGCAGGCGTGCCGGGCGGCGATCGTCGGTGTACAGGCTGGCGATCGCATTGGTGGCCTCGTACAGCGGCCGCGACGCCAACCGATGACCGCGCTGGTAGCTGGCCAGCATGCCGGCGGCGGCAAAGTCGGCACCGCGCCGCTGCTGCGCGGCGATGCCCTGTGCCAGCCGCTGTGCGCTGGCCAGTCCCAGATTGAAGCCGTGCGCGGTGACCGGGTGCATGCCCACCGCGGCATCGCCGATCAGCGCGGAACGCTCGCCGACGAAACGGTGCGCGTACACACCTACCAGCGGATACGCCTGCGGCGTGGCCACCGGCTGCATGCGGCCCAGCCGATGCTCAAAGCAGGCACTGATGGCATCGCCGAAGGCCACCTCGTCCATCGCCAGCAGTTCTTCGATCTGCCGCGGCGGCAGCGTGATCACCGCCGATGCCTGGCCCTCGTTGAGCGGCAGCAGCGCCATGGTACGGCCGTAGCCGAACCACTCCCAGGCCGTGTGGTGATGGTCGCGCTCGACCTGCATGCGGCATACCAGCATCGACTTGCCGAAGTCGCGCATCTGCGCACCGATGCCGAGCATGCGGCGGGTGGCGGAGAAGCGGCTGTCAGCCGCGACCAGCAGTCGCGCGTGCAGTTGACTGCCGTCATCGAGTCTGACCACGTGGCCCTGCGCATCGGCCTGCACGCCCAGCACCTTGCGCCCATCGAACAGCTCCAGCGCATCCTGGCCCTGCACGGCATCCCAGGCGGCGCGGCGGATCAGGTGGTTGGGCACCAGCCAGCCCAGCGGCTGGCCATCAACCTGGCTGCTGGCGAAGGTCAACGCGAACGGCGAGCCGCCGTTCATCACCCTGGCATCGCGCAGCTCGGCGACTTCGGCCTGCGGCAGGCGCTGCCACAGCCCCAGTTGCTCCATGCTCTGCCGCGAGGCATGGGTCAGCGCGATCTCGCGGCCATCGAAGGCGGCTTCGGCCAGGGCCTGGCGCGGCTGCACTTCGACCAGCCCGACCTGCAGGCCACTGCCGGCCAGCGCACGCGCGAAGCACAGGCCCGCCGGTCCAGCGCCGACCACCACCACGTCCATCCTGCGCATGCGCGCCTCCTGCCGTTGATTCAGTCCGGGCCAGCATAGCGCCGCGCGCATGACTGGCCTTGATCTGGATCAGGCCCGGCTACAGCAGTGCGAACACCAGCGCCAGGATCGACAGCAGCGATACGAGCCAGACCAGGCTGCGCAGGTAGGGCACGCCTGCGGCATACAGCGGCAGGTAGACCACACGCGCCCAGACGTAGGCCTGCGCAGCCAGCGCCGTGGTGTCGTTGCTGCGCCCGGCCACGACCACCGCGATGGCGGCAGCGGCGAAGAACGGGAACGTTTCCAGGAAGTTGGCCTGCGCACGCTGCAGGCGACCGGCCAGCGCGCTGAGCGGCTTTGCATCGCCATCGCGTGCCGAGGCATTCCACTTCATCCCGCGCTCGCGGGTGACCACGGTGGAGGTGGCGAAGATGTAGACAAAGCCCAGCAGCACCGACCAGGCCAGCATTGTCAGCTCAGTTGCCATCGTTCATCTCCTCAGGGTGCCGACGCGCGCAGGCTGTAACCGGCCAGGCGCCAGACCTGGTCTTCGTCGAAGCGGAACGAGACCAGCTCGCGCACCGGCTGCGCGCTGTTGGCGAAACGGGTCGGGAAGCTGACGTTGATGTACAGCCCTTCCGGCACTGCGGCGCCGGGGCTGTACTTGACCCGGGTGATGGTCGGCTGGCCACGCCCGGCCAGCGCACCCAGGCGCGTGCGCTCGGCGGCCAACTGGCTGACGAAGGTGGCTTTCGGCACCGCACGGCGCGCGACGGCCGAAGCGCCATCCCACAATTCGCCGGCGCGGTTGGCATCGACCAGCTGCGCCGCCTTCAACGCAGCCGCGCCCATTTCCGCGTCCTGCTTCTGCACCTGGGCCTGCTGCGCAGCGGTCAACGCCGGGGCACCGGCAGTGGCGGGCTTCGCAGCCGCCGGCGATGCGGGGGCCGGGCGTGCCGGAGCTGGTGCAGGCGTGGCCGGCGCAGGTGCCTGCGCCAACGCAGTCAGGGGCAGCAGGGACAGCAGCAGGAGCACGCGCTTCATGGACACCGCCGGTTTTCTGGAGAGAACCGCAGTCTACGCCAGCGCGGTGACTATGCTGTCAGCGTGCCGGGGCGTCGCCCTCCACCGCTGCCGCATCAGCCTGCGCGGCGGGCGCGGCGGCGTTCCCTGGCGCCTGTTCGGCCACCGGCGGGGGCTCCGGCGGCGCTGGTGGCAGCGTCGCCACATCGATCTCCGACAGCGGGCTTTCGTCGGGACAGACCGCGTCCGGGAAGCCGAAGCGCTGCTTCAACGCCTGGCCACAACTGTTGATCGACTCCATGTCGGCGCCTTCGCGCTTGCACTGCTGGTCGAAGGCGACCAGGAAGGCGTCCTTGCGCTGCACGAAATCGTCGCCGCAGGCACGCATCTGCTTGATCCGTTCCAGATCGTCCTGCACCGCATTGGTGCCATCCAGGCCGTACTGGCGCAGTTCGTCCGGGGTCAGCAGGCGCAGGCTGCGGTTGGGCACGGTCATCATCAGATCGGCCACACCGACCGCCACGCCGTTGCGCTGCAGGTAGTCCTTCACGTTGTCGTAGACCTCGTGCAGCTCGCGGTTGAGCTCGGCGCGCGAGGTGGCCTTGGAGCTGATGCGCATCATGCGGTGGATGCCGACCTTGCCCGACAGCAGGCGGTTGTCGCCGGCGGCCAGCACGAACACGCAGGCGCTGTGGCAGATCGAGCCTTCGCGCACCCAGATGGTCCAGCCCGATTCACCGATGCTGTCACCGGCGACGATCGCCGACTCCACCTGCCCGCCACTGGAATCCAGGTCAAGGATGCGCTTGTGGATCTTCTGCTGGTCGGCCACCACCGCCAGACGCCACATCATCTCGGCGAAGCCCGGATTGATCTTGCCGGCGTAGCGCACGCGCATCAGGCCACGCTCGGCGCACGGGGCCAGGGCCTGGGTGATCTGCTCGCGCTGCAGGCCTTCCAGCTCGACACCGTCGCCAGCTTCGCCGGCGTACTCGGTGCTGCAACTGATCCAGGCGCGTCCATTCTCCAGCTGCGCCTGCGGCCACGGCCGGTCCTCCCGGCTGCGCGGCGGTGCCGGCGGCGGCGGTGCGTCAGCCGCATTGATCGACACCATGTTCTCGCCATCGCTGGACGGCGCCCGCGCGGCCTTGTCGGCGGCAGTCACATTGCCCGGATTCTCCAGCTGGCTGCAGCCCGCCAGGGCCAGGCACAACAGGGGCAACCAGCGGAGTTTGGCGGACATCGGGCAACCGGTCTTCACGTGAGCAAGAGCCACAGTCTACCCGTCCAGGCCGCGCATTCAGTGCGTGGTGATGAACCCCTTCTGACCCTTGGGGAAAAAGCGTGTCGACCAAGGTCGACACCTACCAGAGCGGGATGCCCTTCCGACAGATCGCAGGAACCTGTCGAAGGCGGGGTGGGTCCGGTTGCGGGAGTGTCCGCGGCATGGATGCCGCGGCCAAGCCCCCAAGGACGGGTTTACGGCGTCTCCCGCAAC
Organism: Stenotrophomonas sp. GD03777; assembly: GCF_029842485.1. Classification (NCBI taxonomy): domain Bacteria; kingdom Pseudomonadati; phylum Pseudomonadota; class Gammaproteobacteria; order Lysobacterales; family Lysobacteraceae; genus Stenotrophomonas; species Stenotrophomonas sp. GD03777. Next base: position 276 of record NZ_JAOCGL010000026.1, on the reverse strand, counting down.
CGGGCCCACCCCGCCTCCCCACAGAAAACCAGCTTCTGCCGTTGCCGTTGCCGTTGCCGGCCAGCGGCCGGCACTACCGCGGGTGCCGGGCGCAGCCCAGCCTGCCCCCCTTTCAGCATCCATGTCCGAATGTGGCGAGTATCGCCGCCCGCGCGGGCCTAGACTGGCGCCATGGACACCGCCCTCGCCCTCGACACCGCCGCCTGCGACCGCGCCCGCCTGGCCCGCGACGCACGCTTCGACGGCGTGTTCTTCACCGCCGTGCGCAGCACCGGC
>NZ_JAOCGL010000025.1:0-42325 GCF_029842485.1 Stenotrophomonas sp. GD03777 | reverse complement strand
AGGCACGGGCCACCCGAAGGGCGGCCCGGATGGGCGATCACGCCACGTGCTTGCGCTGCTTGGCCAGCTTCTTGCGGACCATCTCGCGCTTGAGCGGCGACAGGTAGTCGATGAACAGCTTGCCGTCCAGGTGGTCCATCTCGTGCTGGATGCAGGTGGCCAGTACTTCACCCGCCTCCAGCTGCTGTTCCTGGCCGTTGCGGTCCAGGTACTTCACGGTGATGGTGTCGGCGCGGGTGACGTCGGCGAAGATGCCCGGGACCGACAGGCAGCCCTCCTGGTACACCCGGCCCCCGTCCCTGGCGACGATTTCCGGGTTGATGAACACATGCGGTTCATTCTTTTCTTCGCTGACATCGATGACCATGAAGCGCTTGTGCACGTCCACCTGGGTGGCCGCCAGGCCGATGCCCGGGGCGTCGTACATGGTCTGGAACATGTTGTCGATCAGTTCCTGGAAGGCCGGCGTGGTGACTTCGGCGGCGTCGATCAACGCAGCCTTGGTACGCAGGCGCGGATCGGGGAACTCGAGAATGGGGAGAAGGGCCATGGCTGTTTCCGGATAGGGGGCCGGCACGCCGGCATACGTCGCAGATTCTAGCTCCAACGCTTGCCTTGCGCCCCGGTTTCTGGACTATAGTGCGTGGACCTGTTGGGGAATCAGGGCTTCACACCTATGTTGCTTCGTTTTCGTACGGTCGTCGCCGCGGCGATGCTGACCGTGGCTGCCTATGCTACCGCCGTGGAAGTGAATGGCGGGCACCCGGACACCTATGTGGTCCGAAAAGGGGATACGTTGTGGGATATCGCCGCACGTTTCCTGCAGAAGCCTTGGCTGTGGCCGGAGATCTGGCAAGCCAATCCGCAGATCGCCAACCCGCACCTGATCTATCCAGGTGACGTGCTGAGCCTTGCCTACCTGGACCGGGTGACCGTGTCCCAGGCCGGCCCGCGCCAGGAGGCCCCGATCGACGCCATTCCGCTGGCCCAGGTCGAGCCGTTCCTGAAGCAGCTGAGCGTTGTCGACAGCATCAAGCAGCTGCCCTACGTGGTCGGCCTGGAGGACAGCCGCCTGCGCGTGTCCGGCGGTGACACCGTCTACGTGCGCCTGGCCGATGCCCAGGTGGGCCAGCGCTGGGCCGTGGTACGCCCGACCGTACGGTACGCCCAGCCCAAGCCGACCGAAGACCTGACCGCCAATGGCGACGTGACCCCGGGCAGCGGCAACCTGTGGAAGGCCTACAACGCGCCCAACGCCCGCCGTGGCGTGCTCGGCTACGAGCTGGCCCAGGTCGCTACCGGCACCATCACCCAGATTGCCGGCGGCAAGGTCGAGGCCTCCACGCTGGTGCTGGACAAGAACGACGGCGGCCGCGAAGTGCGCGCCGGTGACCGCCTGGTGCCGGTCGAAGCCAAGCCGTACGACCTGCAGTTCATCCCTCATGTACCCGCTGCCGGTGTCGAGGGTGTGGACGTGCGCGTGCTGGCCGTCACCGACATGTTCAATGCCGGTGGCCCGCGCGACGTGATCGCGATCTCGGCCGGCCGTGCCCAGGGCGTGGACAACGGCACCGTGTTCTCGCTGTGGCGCCCGGGCCGCCATGTGGCGCACCGCATGAAGTACCCGAACTCCTCGCGCATGGACGACTCGCTCAGCACCGGCGCGGGCCGGGTCTCGCTGCCGGATGAGTATGCCGCACACGCGATGGTGTTCCGTACCTTCGACAACGTCAGCTACGCGCTGGTGATGCAGGGCGTGAAGCCGGTGCAGGTGGGTTACAACGCGCTGCACCCGGACGCGAAGTAACCGTTGCCGGGCGTGCCGGCCGCTGCCCGGCAGGCGTCTGCGGGAAAACCTGACGATCACGTGCGAAGGCGCCCTAGGGCGCCTTTGTTGTGTGCGGCCGATAGTGGGGGATGACCATGCATGCATATGAGGCGCTGCTGCGCCTGTTGATGGCGGGAGGCGCACTGGCGCCACGACGGGCCCTGCTGCAGGCCGCGGGCGGTGCGCAAGCCGCCATCGCGCAAGGCCCGGCGAACTGGCGCGCGCACGGCTGCACGCCGGAGCAATGCGCCGCGCTGGAACGTCCCGACGCCCGGGCGCGTGCAGCCGCCCTGCGCTGGCTGGAACAGGACAACCATCACCTGCTGCCCTGCACCGATCCGGCCTTTCCACCCTCGTTGCTGGAGGTGCCCAACCCGCCGCTGGCGCTGTTCGTCGCCGGCGACCCCAGCCTGGCCTGGCGCCCGTCGGTGGCGCTGGTCGGCAGCCGTTCCCCCACCCCGGGCGGGCGCGCACTGGCCGCGCGTTTTGCCGGCTGTTTCGTCGAAGCGGGCCTGGCGGTGACCAGCGGCCTGGCCGCAGGCATCGATGCGGCTGCGCACCAGGCCACGCTCGAGGCCGGTGGCTGCACCGTGGCGGTGATCGGCACGGGCCCTGACCGCGCCTATCCGGACAGCCACGCCCAGCTGCAGGCGCGCATCGCCGCCGAGGGCGTGGTGCTCAGCGAGTACCTGCCGGGTACGGCGGCCCGCCCAGGTCACTTCCCCGCGCGCAACCGGCTGGTGGCCGGGCTGGCGCTGGCCACCGTGGTGGTCGAGGCCGCGCAGCGTTCGGGCGCGCTGATCACCGCGCGCCTGGCCGCCGAGGCAGGCCGCGAGGTCTGTGCCCTGCCCGGATCGGTGCTCAACCCGCGCGCGGCGGGCTGCCACCGCCTGATCCGCGAGGGCGCGGCGCTGGTCGAGCGCCCCGAGGAGGTTCTGGAACTGCTCGCCCCCGCCCTTCGCCAGCAGCTGCCGGGCTTGCAATCGCGGCTGGTCACCCCCACTGAACAGGCACTGCCGGCCCTCCTGCCGGCGCGCTGGGCCGACGACCCTGACTACCAGTGCTTGTGGCGAGCCCTGGACCACAACCCAAGCGGTATGGATTCACTGATCACGCGCTGTGGATTGACGGCGTCCCAGGTGTCCTCCATGCTGCTTGCCATGGAACTGGCGGGAATCGTGGTGTGCGTACACGGCCGCTACTGTCGAACTCCCTAGTTTCTTCACCTCCACAGCGTCGCGCGACGCAGGCCGAGGGGCAATGAAAGAGAGCATCCTGGATGTACTGCTGTACCTGTTTGAACACTATTTCAGCGAAGATGCGGACCTGATCCGTGACCGCGATTCGCTGCAGAACGGCCTGATCCAGGCCGGTTTCAGCCCCACCGAGATCAACAAGGCGTTCGACTGGCTCGATGCCCTGGCCGCCCAGCGGCCGAGCGTGGCCCAGGCGCGGGTCGACGGCCCCGTGCGCATCTACCATGGCCCCGAGCTGGACAAGCTGGATGTGGAATGCCGCGGCTTCCTGCTGTACCTGGAACAGCACGGCATCCTCGACGCCGACCAGCGCGAGCTGGTGCTGGACCGGGCGATGGCCCTGGACCAGGACGAACTGGACCTGGACGACCTGAAATGGGTCGTGCTGATGGTGCTGTTCAACCAGCCCGGCTCCGAAGCGGCCTATGCCTGGATGGAGACGCAGATGTTCATGGACGAGCCAGAACCCCTTCACTGACCGTACACTTGGGGGCATAGCGCATTCAGGAGCGTCCCCGTGAGCGAGTGGTTCCATGCAGAAGGCAACCGGCAGCAAGGCCCGCTGCCGGCGGAACAGTTGGTCGAGTTGTTCCGAAACAACCAGATCTCCCTGGACACCCTGGTCTGGCGCGACGGCCTGCCGCAATGGCAGCCGTTGCGCACCGTTGTCGACGAGCTGGGCCTGATCGTGCCGGCGCTGGACGTTGCTGCGCCGGCCCAGCAACCCGAGCCGGAACCGGAACCGGTGGCCCCCCCTCCGCCGCAGCCGCCTGTGCTGCCGCCGTCCACGCCCTATGCCACCCAAGCGGCAGCCGGGGTTCTGCCACCGCCGAAGAAGAAGCTCTCCGGTTGCGCCCTGACCGCGATCATCGGCGGCGGCCTGCTGCTGGTACTGGTACCGATCATGGCCATCCTCGCGGCGATCGCCCTGCCCGCATACAACGACTACACCGTGCGTGCCAGGATCGCGACCGCGGTCAATGCCCTGCAGCCGCTGAAACAGCAGGTGCAGCACTTCGCCGACGATGAAGGCCGCTGCCCCGGCGCCAACGATGCCGGTTTCCCGGCCCCGGGTGACTTCACCCAGGCCGGCCTGTCGGCGGTGAACATCGGCCGCTTCAACAACGGTCACTGTGGCATCGAAGCAACGCTGGCCGTGCCCGGCAAGAGCCTCGATGGCGACCTGCTGTGGCTGGAATATGATCGGGACAGCGGCCGCTGGGAATGCAGCGGTGAAAGCGACGACAAGTACCTGCCGACGTCGTGCCGCGGCTGAGCCACGCGCACGGCAGCACCTCCAAGGACGATCCAACAGGGAACATGCAATGACTGAGTGGTACTACGCCGTAGGACAGCAACGCCAGGGCCCGCTGTCGGTCCAGGAGATCCGCCAGCGCTTCCAGCGCGGCGAACTGAACCTGGACACCCTGGTCTGGCGCGAAGGCATGGCCCAGTGGGCTGCACTGCGCCAGGTGGTCGATGAACTGGGCCTGCAGACGCTGGCCGACGCCAGCACCGCCACTGCCAGTGGCGGCTTCGACCTGCGCAGCGACTACGCCGCCATCGACAACGGCACTGCGCCGCTGCCTGGCACGGGCGCGCTCAGCAGCTCACCCTACAACGCACCGGCCGCCGCCGCTGCCGGTGGCGCGCGGCCGGTGATCGGCGGCGAGGTGGTCTACGCCGGCTTCTGGAAGCGCGTCGCGGCCTACATGATCGACTACGTCGTGCTGGCCGTGCCGGGCGGCATCATCGGCGCCATCATCGGCGTGGTGCTTGGCGCCAGCATGGGCGCGGTGGGCAGTGGCGAGACCTCCATCGAAATCGTCGCGCAGCTGGCCAGCGCGCTGATCAACATGGTCATCGGCGTGGCCTACTACACCTGGTTCCATTCCTCGCAGGGCGGCGCCACGCTGGGCAAGATGGCGGTCGGCATCAAGGTCGTGCGCAGCAATGGTGACCGCCTGACCCGTGGCCGCGCCTTCGGTCGCTACTGGGCCATGCTGCTGAGCAGCTTCACCCTGGGCATCGGCTTCCTGATGGCCGCCTTCACCGAGCGCAAGCAGGGCCTGCACGACATGATCTGCGACACCCTGGTGGTCGACCGCTGGGCCTACACCGACCAGCCGCAGCTGCAGCGCCATGAGCTGGGTACGGTCACCATCGTGATCCTGGTACTGACCGGCCTGCTGACGGTGGCGGGCCTGGTGCTGCTGGTGGCTGCGGTCGGCTTCATCGCCAAGATGGCCTCATGAACGGCCATCCTCACGTCTGGCTGCTTGACAGGGGCTGGCCGAGCGTGATTCCTCTAATAAGGTGAAACCTGAACGCCCGGCACACTACCGGGCGTTCAGCGTATTGATTTGTCCGTGGCCGCTTCACTAATGCGGCCGTTTGCTCCACCCTAGCGGCCCCTTCCCTGCGGCTCGCCCCACAGACACTGCTGCCATGCCCAAGCACCTGCTCATCGTCGAATCGCCGGCCAAGGCCAAGACGATCAACAAATACCTCGGCAAGGACTACACCGTCCTGGCCTCGTATGGGCATGTGCGTGACCTGATTCCGAAGGAAGGCGCGGTCGACCCGGACAACGGGTTCGCCATGCACTACGACGTGATCGACAAGAACGAAAAGCATGTCGATGCGATCGCCAAGGCCGCCAAGGGCGCCGACGACATCCTGCTGGCAACCGACCCGGATCGCGAGGGTGAAGCGATCAGCTGGCATATCGCCGAGATCCTGAAGGAACGCGGGCTGGTCAAGGACAAGCCGATGCAGCGCGTGGTGTTCACCGAGATCACCCCGCGCGCCATCAAGGAAGCGATCAGCCAGCCGCGTGCGATCGCCAGCGACCTCGTCGACGCCCAGCAGGCCCGCCGCGCACTTGACTACCTGGTCGGCTTCAACCTGTCGCCGGTGCTGTGGCGCAAGGTGCAGCGCGGCCTGTCTGCCGGCCGCGTGCAGAGCCCGGCGCTGCGCATGATCGTCGAGCGCGAGGAAGAGATCGAAGCCTTCATCGCCCGCGAGTACTGGTCGATCGCTGCCGAGTGCGCGCACCCGTCCCAGCACTTCAATGCCAAGCTGGTCAAACTGGACGGGCAGAAGTTCGAGCAGTTCACCGTCACCGATGGCGACACCGCTGAAGCGGCGCGCATGCGCATCCAGCAGGCCGCGCAGGGCTCGCTGCACGTCACCGACGTCGCCAGCAAGGAGCGCAAGCGCCGCCCGGCGCCGCCGTTCACCACCTCCACCCTGCAGCAGGAAGCCTCGCGCAAGCTCGGCTTCACCACCCGCAAGACCATGCAGGTGGCGCAGAAGCTGTATGAAGGCGTGGCCATCGGCGACGAAGGCACCGTCGGCCTGATTTCGTACATGCGTACCGACTCGGTGAACCTGTCGCAGGACGCGCTGGCGGAGATCCGCGACGTGATCGCCCGCGACTACGGCATCGCCTCGCTGCCGGACCAGCCCAACACCTACCAGACCAAGTCGAAGAACGCCCAGGAAGCGCACGAAGCCGTACGCCCGACCTCGGCCCTGCGCACCCCGTCGCAGGTCGCCCGGTTCCTTACCGACGACGAGCGGCGCCTGTACGAGCTGATCTGGAAGCGTGCGGTGGCCTGCCAGATGATCCCGGCCACGCTCAACACGGTCAGCGTCGACCTGTCGGCCGGCAGCGAACACGTGTTCCGCGCCAGCGGCACCACCGTGGTCGTGCCCGGCTTCCTGGCCGTGTACGAGGAAGGCAAGGACAACAAGAGCGCCGAGGACGAGGATGAGGGCCGCAAGCTGCCCGCGATGAAGCCGGGCGACCGCATCCCGCTGGAACGCATCCTGGCCGAACAGCATTTCACCCAGCCACCGCCGCGCTACACCGAAGCGGCGCTGGTGAAGGCGCTGGAAGAGTACGGCATCGGCCGTCCCTCGACCTACGCCTCGATCATCCAGACCCTGCTGTTCCGCAAGTATGTGGAAATGGAAGGCCGCAGCTTCCGCCCATCCGACGTGGGCCGCGCGGTGTCCAAGTTCCTGTCCAGCCACTTCACCCAGTACGTGGATTACGACTTCACCGCCAGGCTTGAGGACGAGCTCGATGCCGTCTCGCGCGGTGAGGAAGAATGGATCCCGCTGATGGCCCGTTTCTGGGAGCCGTTCAAGGAACTGGTCGAAGACAAGAAGGAATCGGTCGACCGCGCCGAGGCCAGTGGCGCGCGCGAGCTCGGCACCGACCCCAAGACCGGCAAGCCGGTCAGCGTGCGGCTGGGTCGCTTCGGGCCGTATGCCGCCATCGGCAGCACCGCCGAGGACGCCGAGGAAAAGCCGAAGTTCGCCTCATTGCGCCCCGGCCAGTCGATGCACACCATCTCGTTGGAAGACGCGCTGGAACTGTTCCTGATGCCGCGCGCACTGGGCGAGGACAATGGTGAGCCGGTCAGCGTCGGCATCGGCCGCTTCGGCCCGTTCGCCAAGCGCGGCAGCACCTACGCCTCGCTGAAGAAGGAAGACGACCCGTACACCATCGACCTGGCCCGCGCCGTATTCCTGATCGAAGAGAAGGAAGAGATCGCGCGCAACCGGATCATCAAGGAGTTCGAGGGCAGCGACATCCAGGTGCTGAACGGCCGCTTCGGCCCGTACATCAGCGATGGCAGGATGAACGGCAAGATCCCCAAGGATCGCGAGCCGTCATCGCTGACCCTGGCTGAAGTGCAGCAGCTGATGGAAGAAACCGGCAAGCCGGTGCGCAAGGGCTTCGGCGCCAAGAAGGCCGCTGCGAAGAAGGCACCGGCCAAGAAGGCTGCGGTGAAGAAGGAAGCAGCGCCGAAGAAGGCCGCGGCCAGGAAAGCGCCGGCCAAGAAGGCTGTGAAGAAAGCTGCCGCAAAGAAGGCACCGGCGAAGAAGGCCGTCAAGAAGACCGCTGCAAAGAAGTAGATCCACGCCATGCGCGGATGAGGGGCGGTGCCGGCCGCTGGCCGGCAACACCTGGAAGCGTCGGATGCCGGCCAGCGGCCGGCACTACCGAGTGGGTGCGTTCCCCCCCTTCTGCACGCGGCGGGGGGATAATGGACGCCCACGCCGGGCCGGTCGCCGTCATGAAAGAACTCACCCTGAACTCTGCTGTCGCCACGCTCCGCGCCGGTGGCGTGATTGCCTATCCGACCGAGGCGGTCTGGGGCCTGGGCTGCGATCCGTCACATGAAGCCGCGGTGCACGCGGTGCTGCGGCTGAAGCAGCGCCCGATCGAAAAGGGCATGATCCTGGTCGCCGCCGAACTGTCGCAGCTGGAGGGCTGGGTCCGCCTGCAGGCGCTGCCCGACGCCCGCCAGCGTGCGGTTCTGGCCAGCTGGCCGGGCGCCAACACCTGGATCCTGCCGGCCGGTCCGCGCGCCCAACCGTGGGTCACCGGTGAACACAGCGGCATCGCCGTACGCATCAGCGCCCACCCACTGGTCGCCGCCCTGTGCCGCGCCTGGGGCGGGCCGCTGGTCTCCACCAGCGCCAACCTGGCAGGTGAACCGCCGGCACGCAGTCGCGCCGAGCTGGATCCGCGCCTGCTGCGCCTGCTCGATGGCCTGCTCGATGGCGAGACCGGTGGCCTGGCCCAACCGACCCCGATCCGCGACGCGCTCAGCGGCAACGTGCTGCGCTCCTGAGCGGACGATTGCACTGCCGCGGACAATCACGCACCCTGCCGCCATGAACCTGCTGCGCACCGCCCTGGGCCTGTGCCTGTTGCTGCCATGGACCGCACCCGCCGCCGAGGACGTGCGCGTGTACCGCTGTGTCGCCAGCAACGGCGCCGTGGCCCTGCAGGACAAGCCCTGCAGCAGTGGCCGGCAGGAAGTGCGTGACCTGCAGCGCCCGCGCGACCCGGCCCCCCGGGTGGTGCGCAGCGACGCGGCACCCGCCCGGCCGGACGAGGTTCCGGTGATGCGTGATCGTGAGGTCCGCCACGTCTACCTCCAGCCACCACAACCGTTGTACGAATGCGTGAGCGACGACGGTCGCCGCTATACCAGCGACAACAACGAGGGCAATCCGCGCTGGGTACCGTTGTGGACCAGCGTCTGGCTTCCGCACGGGCACCACGGCCCGGTCCATCCCGGCCCACGCCCGGCCTTCGGCACGCCGGTCGGCACCCCCATCGGTGAAGGAACCGGCTACCGGCCGCCCGCGGTGGGTGTCGGTGTGCAGGTTCCGGCCGGCAGCGTGCTGGTCCGCGACAGCTGCCATGCGCTGCCGCCGCAGGAAGTCTGCGCGCGCCTGCGCGACCGCCGCTGGGAACTGGACCGCCGCTACAACAGTGCGCTGCAGAGCGAGCGTACTGCCATCAGCAACGAACAGCGTGGCATCGACGCACGCCTGTCGCGGGACTGCGACCGCTGAGCGCAGCACCTGCCGTGGCATGTACGCTGTGCGCATGAAGAACCTGATCTGGCTGGCCCTGGGCCTGTTCGCCGGCAACGCAGTGGCCGACGACGGGGTGATCTACCGCTGCACCTCCAGCAACAGCGATGTGCCCACCCTGCAACGTACGCCCTGCCCTGCCGGCAGCAAGCAGCAGGTGGTGCGGATTCCGGCCGCTGCCAGTGCGCCGCCCACGCCGACCCCTGTGCCGTCGCCACCCGAACCGGCGGCGGCGGGTATGCCGCCGGCTTCCGCGCCCAGCCCCCGCCGCCCCGGCGAAGGACGCACGATCATGGAAGCCGGCATGGTCGAACGCGAAGGCGGCGATCTGATACTCGACAGTGCATCGCTGCCACGCCAGGCTGATGCCGCGCCGGACAGCAATGCGCCGCCGAAGCCGCCGCTGCCGCCCATCTTCCAGTGCACCGACAGCCAGGGCGGTGGCTACCTGCACGAATACGAAGCTGCCCCCGGCCGCTGCGAACTGATGACCGTGCAGGGCCTGGGCGGCGCCACACCGGTCAATGCTGCAGGCTGCGAAGTGGTGCGCGACCGCTGCGAGGAACTGCCGGAAGCGCAGCGCTGCAGCAGCTGGCAGCAACGCTTCCGCGACGCACGTGGCCGCGAGCGGTTCGCCTCACCGGAGAACCGCGACAAGGCCCGGGGCGAACGCGAACGGTTGCAGGGCGTGCTGGAGGCCAGCAACTGCCCGGTACCGGGGTGACTGCCATGCGGTAGTGCGGGCCGCTGGCCGGCAACTGCAATCACCTGAAGATCTCGTGGTTGCCGGCCAGCGGCCGGCACTACCACCGCATGATCAGAAGCCGTAGCGCAGGAAACCGCCATCCACTGCGATGCATTCGCCGGTGACATAGCTGGCCGCCGGCAGGCACAGGAAGCCCACGGCTGCGGCCACTTCCTCCGGTTCACCGATGCGGCGCATCGGCGTGCGGTTGACCACTTCCTCGTAGTAGTCCGGGTCCGACAATGGACCGGACGTGCGCCGCGTGCGGATGTACCAGGGCGCCACCGCGTTGACCCGGATGCCATCCTCGGCCCACTCGACGGCCAGGTTGCGGGTCATCTGGTGCATCGCGGCCTTGGTCATGCCGTAGACCACGCCACTGCGCACGTGGGTCAGCCCGGACACGCTGCCGACATTGACGATCGACGACGACGCGTGCCGGGCCAGCAGCGGATGCGCGTAGCGCGACAGCTCGAAGGCCGAGAACAGGTTGGTCTCGAAGATCTTGCGCCACTCGTCCTCGGAATACTCCGTGGCTGCCTTGGTGACGTTGCCACCAGCGTTGTTGACCAGGATGTGCAGGCCATCACTGTGGTCTTCCACCCAGTCCAGGATCTGGCGGCGGTCCTCGTCATCGGAGACGTCCGCGGCCAGCGCATGCACCTGGTGCTGCGGATACACATCCAGCAGTTCGTCGCGCGCGGTCTCCAGCATGTCGATATCGCGGCCGACGATCATCAGATCGGCGCCGAGCCCCGCCAGTTCATGCGCGATGGCCAGGCCGATGCCGGCGCTGGCGCCGGTGATCAGGGCCGTCTGGCCGTCCAGGCGCCACCGTTGCTGGGTCATGTGTCCTCCGGGGCCGCGCCCGCTGTGTTTCGATGCCGCAAGGATACGCGCTCACGGCAGCGCGTTGCCGGAGATGCGACACTGCGCGAACGCCCACCGCGGAGTACCGCCATGCGCATCCTGATCCTGTTCTTGTCCCTGCTGGCCATCGTGCAGCTGGTTGCCTGCCAGCGTCCGCCGACGCCGAACCCGGAGAAGCCACCGGTACCCAAAGCGATGTCGCATGCGATGCAGGAGCCGCTGGACCGCGCCAAGGGCGTGCAGAAAACCGTCGATGATGCTGCCGCGCGTGAGCGCAAGGCCGAGGCCGACGCGGCGCAATGACCGGTGGGGTCAGAGCCCTTTGCGAAGCCAAGGAATCCGACCCCATGAACGAAAACGCCCGGCCTGAGCCGGGCGTTTTCATTCGATAGCGTTGCCGGTCAGAACCCGCAGAAGCAGTACGCCAGCGCCTTCACCGGTGCGCCGTTGCCCTTTTCGCGGGCCGCGTTCTCGACGAAGCGCAACTGAGTGTCCACTTCCGGCATCGTGCGTGCCAGCATCATCCGCGCCATGCCCGAATCGGACAGCATCCAGGCACCGGCACGACTGCCAGCGAAACCGCTGACGAACTGTGCGAACGGCGTGGCCGCCTTCTCGATGTAGCGCACGCGATAAGCGTCGGCCTTGCCCAGCTTGGCACGGCTGGCAGCGTCGGCCACGGCATCCTTCAGGCCACCGAAGGCATCGACCAGGCCGCGTTCCTTGGCCTGCGCACCGCTCCACACGCGGCCGCGGGCCACCTCGTCCACCGCCTCGACCGGCTTCTTGCGGGCGTCGGCGACGCGGCCGGTGAAGTCGGCGTAGCCCTTGTTGATCACCGACTGGATGACCTGGCCCACGGCCGGATCCATCGGGCGGGTGACATCGAATGCACCGGCGAAACGGGTGGTGCCGACACCATCGGTGTGCACGCCGATCTTGTCCAGCGCGCGGCTGAAGTTCGGCACCATGCCGAAGATGCCGATCGAACCGGTGATGGTCGACGGATCGGCGTAGATGCGATCGGCATTCATGCTGATCCAGTAGCCACCGGAGGCAGCCAGGTCGCCCATCGACACCACCACCGGCTTGCCAGCGGCCTGCAGCGCCACCACTTCACGGCGGATCTGCTCGGAGGCGAACACCTCACCGCCCGGCGAATCGACGCGCAGCACCACGGCCTTCACGTTGTCGTCGTCGCGCGCGGCGCGCAACAGCGCTGAGGTCGACTCGCCGCCGATGCGGCCGGCCGGCAGGTCGCCACCGCTGATCTCGCCGGCAGCCACCACCACGGCCACCTGCGGACGCGAGTCCACCGGGTTGCGGCGGGCGTCGAGCAGGGCCAGGTAACGGCCGAAGTCGACGTTGCGGAAACCACCGTCGGCGTCTTCGTCGGCCACGCCGCGCTCGATCATCAGATCCTCGAATTCCTCGCGGGTCTTCAGCGCGGTCACCAGCTTCTGCTGCAGCGCGAACTTGGCCAGGTCGCCACCGGCGGCGGCAATGCCTTCCGGCAGCGTGTCGATGCCGGCAGCCAGCTGTGCCGGATCCAGGCGGCGCGCCTTGGCGATGTCGCCCAGGTAGCGCTGCCACACATCGTTCATCCAGAACAGGTCGGCTTCCTTGGAGGCCGGCGACGCGGCGTCAAGCACGTACGGTTCGGCCGCGGACTTGTACTCGCCCACCTTGAACAGGTGCACGTCCACGCCCAGCTTGTCCTGCAGGCCGGTGCGGAAGTACTGGCGGTAGCGGCCGAGGCCTTCGAGCACGACCGAACCCATCGGGTCCAGGTAGACCTCGTCGGCCTGTGCAGCCAGCAGGTACTGCGACTGGCCCATGCTCTCGCTGTAGGCCACCAGCTGCTTGCCGGAAGCGCGCAGGTCCTGCAGCGCGGCGGCGACTTCACGCAGCGAGGCGAAGCCCGACGGCTGCAGCTTGTCCAGCTCCAGCACCACGCGCTCGATCTTCTTGTCTTCCTTGGCCGACTCGATCACCCGCAGCAGGTCGCGCAGCTGGATCTCTTCGGCACCGTTGTCACCCACGGCCTTGGCCAGTGCGCGGCTGACCGGATCGGCACTGAACTGCTCGACCAGGCGGCCTTCCGGCGCGATCACGAGCGTCGTGCGGTCCTGCAGCGACTTGCTGGCACCGGCACCCATGCCGGCGGCGATGACGAACATCACCAGCAACAGGAACAGCAGGCCGAAGAACACCAGGTTGAGGATCAACCGGCGGGTGAAGTTCATGACGTCCCACAGCCCGATGAAGAAACTGGCGACGGGGTTGCGACGCGCCGGGGGCAGCGGGGGCACGGGTTGATTCATGGAACGCTCCGGATGGCTTCTTGCCGTGGTACCAGCATAGCCGGTGCCGCGTGATGCGGCATCGGACACAAGTCAGGGGATCGCCCGCCATGGGTCGGCATGGCGGGCAGGACGATCAGGACAGCGCGGACTGCCCGATGCGCTGGCTGCTGCGGCGCAGGCGCCAGCCCATCAGGATGGCAGCGGCGGTCAGGCCGACGATCAGGCCGATCCACATGCCCTGCGGGCCCATGCCCAGCCCCAGGCCAAGCCCGGCGCCGAGCGGCATGCCCAGGCCCCAGTACGCGAACATGGCGATGAACATCGGCACGCGGGTGTCCTTGAGGCCGCGCAGCGCACCCGCCGACAGCACCTGGATGCCGTCCGGGAACTGGAAGGTGGCCGCGTACAGCAGCAGGGTCGAGGCCAGGCCGGCCACTGCCAGGTCGTTGGTGTACACACCGACGATGGCATCGTGGCCGAACAGCAGCACCGCCGCTGACAACGTCTGCGTGCCCATGATGATCGCGTAACCGGCCCACGCCGCACGCCGTACGCCGAAGCCGTCACCACGGCCGACCGCATGGCCGACGCGCACGGTGGTGGCCTCGGCCACGCCCATCGGGATCATGAAGCACAGCTGCGCGACGTTGATCGCGATCTGGTGTGCCGCCGCTTCATTGGCACCCAGGCGGCCGATCAGCAAGGCGGTGACGATGAACAGGCCGCCTTCCATCAGCACGGTGATGCCGATCGGCAGGCCGGTGCGCAGCAGCTCCCAGATCGCCTTCCAGCGCGGTCCCTCGAAGTGGGAGAACAGCTGCAGATGGGCAAAGCGCTTGGTCCGCCACAGATACAGGGCGAATGCGGTCGCCTGCAGCCACATCATCACCGCCGAAGCGATGCCCAGGCCCTCGGCCCCCAACTCCGGGAAGCCGAGCTTGCCATTGGCCAGCACGTAGCCCATCGGCGCCAGCACCAGCAGGCCACCGAAGCCGAGCAGCATGGTCGGCAGCGTCCAGTGCATGCCCTCGCTGAGATAACGCATGCAGAAGTACAGGGTCAGCGCCGGGCCACCCCAGCGCACCGCATGCAGGAACGCAGTCGCCCCCGGCACGATGTCCGGCGCGATGCCGAAGGCCGGCAGCAGCGGCGGCACCACGGTGAGGAAGGTGAACATGATCAGCCCCAGCCCCAGCGCCAGCCACAGTGCCTGGCGGAACAGCGGGCCGATCTCGCGCTCGCGGCCGGCGCCGTGCAGCTGCGACACCGAAGCGGTGAGCGAGATCAGGGTGCCGATCGGAATCAGCATCGGCAGCCACAACAACGCCGTACCGATGGTGACTGCGGCAAGGGTCGCCGTAGCGTGGTGGCCGGCAATCACGTTGTCGACGAAGGAGATCAGACCGGTGGACACATGGCCCAGCACGAGCGGCAGGGCGAGCAGACCGGTGGCGCCGACTTCCTTGCTGAAGCGCGGCGTGGAGGTTGCAGTAGACATAAGGTGCTTGACGCGAACTGCGGTTGCGCGCGAAGGGCACAGGCACCGGGTTGCGGGCGCCCATCTTACGCGGGCGGCGCCTGCATTCCCATGACATGGCGTGAATGCTGGGTTTCAGCCGCCCCAAGCAAAAAGGGGACGGAGGGGATTAAGTCGCATTCGGCACTGACTGGCCTGATACGACTTAATCCCCTCCGTCCCCTTTTCTACTGGCCGGCCTGGCGCTTTAGCCAGCTGTCGCGCTCGGCGGCGGGCACGGCGAGGAAGGCGCTGCGTACCGTGTCGCGTTCCTGCGGCGGCGTGCGCTGCGCGACCAGGGCCAGCTGGGCCAGCTGCGCCGGGTTGAGCTGGCGCAGCACGGCCAGCGCGGTCTCGCGTTGCTCCGGTGGCACGAATCCGAACAGTCCGTGCAGCTTGGGGAATTCCAGGCCCAGCTGCGGGCCCAGCCGCCATCCGGCGCGGAACGCCTGATCCTGCGCCTGGAATTGCTGCCGCATGCGCTGCTGTTGATCGGCCGGCAGCGAATTGAAGCGCGCAGCCGCCTGACGGATGCGCTCGCGCTCTGCTTCCGGCAATGCGCGCCAGGCGGCGTAGTCGGCACGGCGCTGTCGCTGCTGCTGCGTATCCAGCTGAGCGAATTCGGCAGGTGCTGTTGCAGCGGCCGACGCCGGCGTGGCCGGCGAACTGCCCGGAACCGGTGGCGGCAACGGCACGCTCAACGGCTGCGGTGCGGCGGACAGCGACAGCGGCAGGGCCAGCAGCAGGCTGGCGAGCACGGACTTATTCATCGGCGGCAGCCGTTTCCAGCGTGGCACTGGCCGGCTCCGGCCGGCTCGGCTTGGCTTGCGATTCATCCACCGGCAGCGGGCCGCCCGCGGCAGTCCACGCGTACAGGTCGGCATCGGCGACCAGCGGGTAGTCGCGATCTGCCAGCATCGCTGCGTCATCATTGGCTTGCGCCTGGCCCGCGTCCGGTGTGGCGTCCACCTTGCTCGGTGGCAGGGCTTCCACGGTCACCGGACCGGCTTCGCCCACCACGCCCTCCGGCAAGGGTGCATCGCTGCCGAACGAATGTCCCTGCAGGTGGCGCCACCCCAGCGCGGCGGCCAGCAGTACCGCCACGGTCACCAGCAGGATCAGCGGACCGCGCCAGCGCGGCCTGGCATTCGCGCGGCGGCGCTTGCCGTTGGCGGCCGCACGCTCGTCCCGCTGCGGTGCGCGCCAGCTGGAGGCCGGTGCTTCATTGTGGGTGGTGGGTGCGGCCGGCTGCTGCAGTTGCTGCAGGCGTGCGGCCGGCAGGTCACGGACACGGGTCTGTACCTGCTCGGCCAACTGGCGCCAGGCCACGGCATCGGGCCGGCCCTGGGCATCACGCGGGCAGGCATCGGCCAGCAGGTGCTGGTAACCGGCCTCGTCCTGGTCGAGCACGCGCATGGCGATGCCCTCGTCCAGGCTGCCGCCCACCCGCAGCAGCAGCGCCAGTCGTGGAAGTGGCGGCATCGCGCCCAACGCGGCCAACGACGGCGCCCACTGCCCGCCCGCCGGCTCGCGCAGCGCCTGGCGCTGGCCCAGCAGGGTCCAGAAGCGGGTCGGCCATTGCGCCATCGGCAGGTCGCTGGCGACCGCTGCAAACGCGCGCATCACTGCCACCAGGGTCTGCTCGGCACGGGCGGCATCGCCGCACTGCAGTTCAGCCACCACCAGGGCGCGGCGTTCGACGCCACGCAGGAACGCCGACAGCGCGCCGGCCGCGGTCGAGGAAACAGGGGCGGGCACAGCCGTCATCGGTCACTCCAAAGGTCTGCCGGCATGATAGCGGCAGCCCATCGGCACCCGTAGGACTTGCGCCCACAGGCACTTCGTGCTGCAGGTTGTGCACAGCACCACGCTCCCCGCGCGGGAAATTGCGGCATGCCGCTGAATTCACTCTGTTTCAGCAATGTTTCACACTCAAGTTGTTGATTTTGAATGCCTTTCAAGTGTGGCGATTTTTTGACCAACCCAAGGGTGAGCTCGTCGCCATCGGCCTCCTGCGTTCCCGTCGACCGGTAACGCACAACGTTATCCACAGAACGTGTGGATAAGACTGAATCTCCAATGGACACCGATATTTAGGTGACATTTATGATTCAACGGTCGTCGCCCGGGCACGTCTGCCCCCTGCCATTCGCGCGTGCATGGCCCGTTACACTGGCCCGATGCTTTCACCCATTCCGACCCTGCAGGTCGCCCTGCCCGTCCCCCTGCCCCGCCTGTTCGACTACCTGTCGCCGGAGGGCGATGGCCCCACGGCCGCGGTCGGCTGCCGCCTGAAGGTGCCGTTCGGCAACCGCGAGCTGGTCGGCGTGGTGGCCGGCCACGGCCAGACCGACGACGGCCAGGGACTGCGCCAGGCGCTGGCCTGGTGCGACCGGCAGCCGCTGCTGCAGGGCGAACTCTGGCAGAGCCTGCAGTGGCTGGCGCGCTACACCCATGCGCCACTGGGCGAGGTGCTGAGCACCGCCCTGCCCGGCCCGCTGCGCCATGGCGAGGCCCTGCCCGACACCCACCACTGGGGTTGGCAGCTGACCACCGAAGGCCACGCCCAGCGCGAAAAGCTGCGCGCCGGAAGCCGTCCGCGGCAGCTGGCCGAGCTGCTGGCAGGAGCGATCGTGGATGAGGACGTGCTCGGCGAACGCATGGCCGACTGGCGCACCGCTGCACGCAGCCTGGCCAAGCGCGAGCTGGCCGAGCGCGTGGCGATGACGGTGGCACCGCAGCATGCGCAGCCGCTGCCCGGCCCCACGCTCAACCCGGACCAGGCCGGGGCGGTGGCTGCGATCAACGCTGCCGACGGCTTCCAGCCGTTCCTGCTGGACGGCGTGACCGGCAGCGGCAAGACCGAGGTCTACCTGCAGGCGATCATCCATTGCCTGGCGCAGGGCAGGCAGGCGCTGGTGCTGGTACCGGAAATCGGCCTGACCCCGCAGACCCTGGCACGTTTCCGCGGCCGCCTGGGCATCGCCGTGCACGCCTTGCATTCGGGGTTGAACGACAACGAGCGCGCGCGCGTCTGGGCGGCCGCCTCCCGAGGCGAAGCGCGGGTCATCGTCGGCACCCGCTCGGCGGTTTTCACGCCATTGCCGCAGGCCGGCCTGCTGATCGTCGACGAGGAACACGACGGCAGCTACAAGCAGCAGGACGGCATCCGTTACCACGCGCGCGATTTCGCTCTGGTGCGCGCCAAGGCGCTGGGCATTCCGGTGCTGCTCGGCAGCGCCACCCCTTCACTGGAAACGCTGCACAACGCCTACGCCGGGCGCTACACGCACCTGCGCCTGAAGCAGCGCGCCGGCGATGCGCGGCCACCGCGCGTGCGCATCCTCGATGTACGCAAGCGGCCGCTGCACGATGGCCTCTCGGCCGATGTGCTGGCTGGCATCGGCGAACACCTGCAGCGTGGCCAGCAGGTGCTGGTGTTCAAGAACCGCCGTGGCTACGCACCGGTGCTGCTGTGCCACGACTGCGGGTGGACCGCGCCGTGCCAGCGCTGCGATGCGCCGATGACCGTGCATGGCGGCGGCCGACGCCTGCAATGCCACCACTGTGGCGCGCGCCAACCGGCGCCGTTGGCATGCCCGGCCTGCGGCAGCCTGGCGCTGCAGCCGCAGGGCATCGGCACCGAACGCCTGGAAGAACACCTCACCGCCGCCTTCGCCGATTTCCCGGTGGTGCGCATCGACCGTGGCACCACCTCACGCCGCGATGCGCTGGAGCAGCAGCTGGCGAAACTGGGCGACCAGCCCGGCATCCTGGTCGGCACGCAGATCCTGGCCAAGGGCCACGACCTGCCGAAGCTGACCCTGGTGGTGGTGGTCGGCATCGACGAAGGCCTGTTCTCCGCCGACTTCCGCGCCAGCGAGAAGCTGGCGCAGCAGCTGATCCAGGTGGCCGGTCGTGCAGGACGTGCGCGTGACCCCGGCGAGGTCTGGCTGCAGACCCATCACCCTGGTCACCCGCTGCTGGAAACCCTGGTGAGCGGTGGCTACCACCCGTTCGCGCAGGCCGAGTTGAACCAGCGGCAAGCCGCAGGGTTCCCCCCGTTCGCGCACCTGGCGCTGATGCGCGCCGAAGCGCAGCAGGTCGAGCACGCCAATGCGTTCCTGCTGGCTGCGCGGCAGTTGCTGGGCGAGCAGAACGTGGTGGAGGCGTACGGCCCGATGCCGGCGCCGATGCCGCGGCGCGCGGGCTACCAGCGCACACAGCTGCTGCTGTCGGCGCCGCAGCGGCCACCCTTGCATGGCGTGCTCGCGCAGCTGGTTCCGCAGCTGTATGCGCTGCCGGAAGCACGCAAGGTGCGCTGGTCGCTGGATGTGGATCCAACGGACCTGTATTGAGGGGTCAGAGCCCACCCGTCGGGTGGGATCCGACCCCGATGCCCTGGGGTCGGATCCCTTTTCGCAGAAAAGGGCTCTGACCCCGGACGCCTTCGCTTACGTCAGCGGCGACATCACGCCGCGCTGGTAGGCCGGGCGCTCACGCAGCCGCGCATACCAGTCAGCCAGATGCGGCAGCTCCGGTCGCTGGATCGGCAGCTCGTACCAGGCGTAGACCAGCGAGCCCAGCGGGATGTCGCCCATCGCGAACTTCTCGCCCGACAGCCACGGCTGCCTGGCCAGGGTAGCGTCGGCCATCGCCAGGTAGTCACCGGCGCGCACGATGGCGGCATTGATCCGCGCTTCATCGCGGTCGGCCGGCGCGGTGCGCATGATGCCCCAGACCAGGTCGCTGTACAGCGGCGCCATCCGCGACGTGCTCCAGTCCATCCACTTCTCGGCCTGGGCGCGTTCCATCGGGTCCTCAGCGTACAGGGTGCCCAGTGCATAGCGGGCGCTCAGGTAGCGCACGATGGTGTTCGATTCCCACAGCGGCAAGCCGTGGTCTTCGATCACCGGCACCAGGCCGTTGGGATTCATCGCCTGGTACTCCGGGGTCTGCGTACCACCATGGCTGCCACCGACTTCGATGGATTCGTACGGCAGGCCGATTTCCTCGGCGCACCACAGTACCTTGCGGACGTTGCTAGAATTGCGGCGGCCCCAGATCTTCAACATGCGGGTTTTCCTTGCTGGCAATGCGAGCGGCAACGATACGCCTGATCGGGTGGAGATGTGCGTGCCGGATGCGGGATCTGGCATCCGGGCATTGCCGGCCAGCAGCAGGCACTACCTGTTCTTTTTTGGCAGCGCGCGCACGTAGGACGACTTGCCGTCCTTCTTCAGCTCGAACAGGCCGATCGCCGCCAGCAGGTCGCTGAGCTTGCCGTAGCCATAGTTGCGCGGATCGAACGAGGCCTGGTTGCCGATCTGGCTGCCGACCGGGCCGAGGTGCGACCAGCCATCCTCACCCTCGGCCGCGGACACCGCACGGCGCAGCATCTTCACCAGCCGGGTGTCACTGCGCATTTCCGCACCGCTCTTGCGTGGACGCGCATCGTCGTTGGCCACCGGCTCGTTCGAGGCCTGCTCGCTGGACGCCTGTTCGGCATCGGGCACGCTGGCATGGGTCTGCCCCAGTGCCTCCAGGTAGGTGAACTTCGAGCACGCATTGACGAATGGCTCGGGCGTCTTCTTCTCGCCGAAGCCATATACCTTCACGCCATCGGTCAGCAGGCGCATCACCATCGGGGTGAAGTCCGCATCGCTGGAGACGATGGCGAAGCCATCAAGGTTGCGCGCGTACAGCAGGTCCATGGCATCGATCACCATCGCCATGTCCGAAGCGTTCTTGCCCTTGCTGTAGGCGAACTGCTGGATCGGTCGGATCGCATACTCATGCAGCACCGCTTCCCACCCTTTCAGTCGCGGGCTCTTCCAGTTGCCGTAGGCACGGCGCACGTTGGCCACGCCGTAGCGGGCGACTTCCGCCAGGACCTCGTCGATCTTCGAGGCCGGCGCATTGTCGGCGTCGATCAACAGGGCGATGCGCTTTTCCGGTTCGCTCATGGGCTCCTCACGGGCCGTTGCCTGAACCCGAGTATCGCCGATCCGGGCAGGCGCTGACGTGACAGGTGGCCGCCGTGCGAAGATGCCAGGCGCTTCCCCCGATGCCCCCACTGGAGTGAGTCGATGAGTCGCGAGCGCGTTCCCCACCTGGTCGTTGTCGGCGGCGGTTTTGCCGGTCTCTGGGCCACCCGTGCCCTGGCCCGCGAGCGCATACGCATCACCCTGGTCGATCGCCGCAACCATCACCTGTTCCAGCCGCTGCTGTACCAGGTGGCCACCGCCGGCCTGTCCGCGCCGGATATCGCCGCGCCGCTGCGCCACATCCTCGGCCACCAGCGCAATGTGGAAGTCCGCCTCGGCGAAGTGGTGGCCATCGACAAGCGGGCGCGGCAGATCCGCATGGCCGATGGCAGCACGCTGGACTACGACAGCCTGCTGCTGGCCACCGGCGCCACCCACGCCTACTTCGGCAACGATCAGTGGGCCGATGATGCGCCCGGCCTGAAGACGCTGGACGATGCCATCGCGCTGCGCCGCAAGCTGCTGCTGGCGTTCGAACGCGCCGAGGCCGAACCGGACCCGGCGAAGAAGGCGGCGTGGCTGAGTTTCGCCATCGTCGGCGGTGGTCCCACCGGCGTCGAACTGGCCGGCACCCTGGCCGAGATCGCGCGCCACACGCTGCGCAACGAATTCCGCCACATCGACCCGGCCAGCGCCAGGGTGCGGCTGGTCGAGGCTGGGCCCCGCGTGCTGTCCTCGTTCCCGGATGTGCTTTCGCTGAAGGCGCGCCGCCAACTGGAAAAGCTGGGCGTGGAAGTGCTGACCGGTACCCCGGTGAGCGACATCGACAGCCAGGGCTTCAAGCTCGGCGAACAGTTCGTACCGGCGCGCACCGTGGTCTGGGCCGCCGGCGTGGCCGCTTCACCGCTGGCGCGCACGCTGGACGTGCCACTGGACCGCGCCGGACGCGTGCCGGTGCAACCGGACCTGACCCTGCCCGGTCACCCGGAGCTGTTCGTGGCCGGCGACCTGGCCGCACTGAGCCAGGCCGACGGCAAGCCGGTACCCGGGGTGGCACCGGCCGCCAAGCAGATGGGCAAGTACGTGGCCGAGGTGATCCGCGCGCGCCTGCACGGCAAGCCCGAGCCCGGCCCGTTCAAGTACGCCGACTACGGCAACCTGGCCACCATCGGCCGCATGGCCGCGATCGTGCACCTGGGCCGGCTGCAGCTTTCCGGCGTGCTGGCCTGGTGGTTCTGGCTGGCCGCGCACGTGTTCTTCCTGATCGGCTTCCGCAACCGCATCGTGGTGCTGCTGAACTGGGCAGTCGCGTACTGGAGCTACCAGCGCAGTGCGCGGATCATCTTCGGTGATGACCAGGATGACCGGCGGCCGAGGCGGTAGGGCTGCACGCAACGGGGTCGGATCCCTTTCCACAGGAAAGGGCTCTGACCCGGTCAACACCCTCCACGCATGGCGTGGATCTACTGGTTCATCGGGCCACCGGGCACCCGCCGTTTCGACCAGGTCCGGCAGAAGTCCTCCTTCCTCGCGGTGTCGGCAATCTGCGCGGCACTCCAATGCCGGGTGATCCAGATCGTCAGTGCGGTACTGCTGAGATGCCAGCGCAGCATGCCGCGCTGCGGTTGCCGCCACAGGTAGCGCCGGGCAATCCAGAAGGCCTCCCGCTCCACTTCAGGCACCTTCTTCATCGCGTCCTTGTCGAAGAACTGGGCGGTAAAGCGCCAGGGGTTCATCGGCTGGTATCCCGCCCGTGGCTCGCTGCTACACGCAGCCACACCACTGGGCGCACGGTCGGCCGGCGTCGGCCGACCGCCTGCCAATGCCAGCCCGAGCAGGTACAGCAGGCCAGGCAGCAGCGCGATGCCGGCGACCAGCACGACGACGGAGATCCATGCTTTGCCGGCGGCACGCATCGCTCACTGTGCCTTCGGCTTTGGATACCACAACGCGTTGACGATGACCCAGCGCTGGTCGAAGCGCCCCATGTGGAAGTAATCGACGAACCACGGGGTCTCCAGCCGCACCGAGGCCGCGTTGCCGGTCACGTCCAGCACCGTGCAGCGACGATCCCATTGATCCTTCGGGGTCTTCAACGCGCCCTGCTTCGTCAGCGAGACCAGTTCTTCCTTCGACATCCGGCGCAGGCCCAGGCGTTCGTCGGGTGTATCGCCGAGCACAGCGCGCTTGGCCAGGTCCGGATGCAGGGAGCGGGCGACGCGCTGTGGGTCCGCCTCCAGCTGGCCATCGACGTAGTCATGGCAGGTGGCTTCGATGGCCGCGATCGTGGCCGGGTCGGGGGCAGGGCTCGTTGCTGCGGAAAGAGCAAACAGCAGGGCGATCGTGGACATCCGGGTCTCCAGCTCTGGGCGCGGGGCGATCATCGCATGGGCCGGGTAGCCCATCCACGCGTGGCGTGGATCTACAGGACCGGCGCCTGCAGCCAGGCCAGCTTGCGTTCGCGCGGCTGCTGCTTGAGTTGCCACTCGGCCCGCGAGGCGGCGGCCCGGTCCGGGTATTCGCGCACGGCCAGCACGCGCAGCGGTGGCCGGGCCCGGGTGTAGCGCGCGCCCTTGCCGGCCTGGTGGGCGGCGAAACGCGCATCCACGTCGGTGCTGATGCCGGCGTAATAGCTGCCATCGCGGCATTCGAGCAGGTACAGGAACCACGGGCGGAGGGACGGGGCCATGCCCGGATTATGCCGTGCTGCACTGCAGCGGATATACTGGCGCCCGAATGCAGGAGAGTGGCGCCGCGCTGGCGCCCGCCGAAGGCGCAGGCTCCCATGATCGCTCAGGCCGGTGGGCTGGAATCCCACCAACCATGCATTCGACTCGCCGAGCTGGAGAGAGGTCACCGGGCACGCCCGGGACGATCCGCCGAAGGGGCACGCGGCCAACGCCGCTGAACTCTCAGGCAAAAGGACAGCGGGAGCGGCACCGGTCATCGTCATCCCGTCATTGCGCAGGCAGTGGTGGCAGTTGCGCATGGCCGGCCCCACCGCGCCCGGAGCCTGTTCCATGCTGCTGTCCATCATCTACCTGGTTGCCATTTCCGCCGAAGCCATGACCGGTGCACTGTCTGCCGGCCGCCGCCGCATGGACCTGTTCGGTGTGGTCATGATCGCCTGCGTCACCGCCCTCGGGGGCGGCTCGCTGCGCGACATCCTGCTCGGCCACTATCCGCTGGGCTGGGTGAAGCATCCCGAGTACCTGGGTTTCACCGTGTGCGCGGCGCTGATCGCCACCTGGGTGGCGCGCTGGATGCACCACTTCCGGCGCACCTTCCTGGTGCTCGATGGCCTGGGCCTGATCGCCTTCACCCTGATCGGCTGCTCGATCGCGCGCGAGGCCGGCCATGCGATGCCGATCGTGCTGATCGCCGGCATGCTGACCGGCGCGTTCGGCGGCGTGCTGCGCGACATCCTCTGCAACGAGGTGCCGCTGATCTTCCAGAAGGAGCTGTACGCGATCATCGCGCTGCTGACCGGCGCG
This sequence comes from Stenotrophomonas sp. GD03777, assembly GCF_029842485.1. Lineage (NCBI taxonomy): Bacteria > Pseudomonadati > Pseudomonadota > Gammaproteobacteria > Lysobacterales > Lysobacteraceae > Stenotrophomonas > Stenotrophomonas sp. GD03777. The sequence goes on along the minus strand of NZ_JAOCGL010000025.1, from coordinate 17,915 downwards.
GCGTATCTGTTGCTGCTGCACTGGGGCGTGGCCGACGCCACCGCGATCCTGTGCTGCCTGGGCGGCGGCTTCGCGCTGCGCCTGCTGGCGATCCACTATCGCTGGGAAATGCCGAAGTTCGTGTACCACGACGAAGTGCATTGAGCCTCTTCGTAGCGTCGAGCCATGCTCGACTGCGCTTTGCAGGACGCCAACGCGCGTCGCGCGCACGTCGAGCATGGCTCGACGCTACAAATATCGGCATCACCACCCCGGCGATGTACCTGGCGCTGTCGCTCATGCGCAGCGCCAGGCGCATCGCCGGTGCAGATGGGCCGGTCTCCAACTCCGGCCGGCCCTGATCGCGGCCGCACCCCCGCAGGCGCTGGCCGCCATCCACACACGTGCCGCACTCAGGCGGCTTCGGACACCTTCACGTCGCGACGGGCGCGCACGGCCGCAGCCAGTCGCTCCAGCACCGTCACGGTGGTGTCCCAGTCGATGCAGCCATCGGTGATGCTCTGCCCGTAGACCAGCGGCTGGCCTTCCACCAGTTCCTGGCGGCCCCCGACCAGATGGCTCTCGATCATCACGCCCACGATGCGCTGTTCGCCGTCTTCCATCTGAGCGGCGATGTCGTCGATCACCTTCGGCTGGTTCTCGGGGTTCTTCAGGCTGTTGGCATGGCTGGCATCGATCATCAGGCGCGCCGGCAGCTTGGCCTTGGCCAGCACCTGGCAGGCCTCAGCCACGCTGCCAGCGTCGTAGTTCGGTTGCTTGCCACCGCGCAGGATCACATGGCAATCCGGGTTGCCGGTGGTCGACACGATGGCAGTGCCACCCTGCTTGGTGACCGACAGGAAATGATGCGGGTTGGATGCCGCACCCACCGCGTCGGCGGCGATCTTCACGTTGCCATCGGTGCCGTTCTTGAAGCCGACGGGGCACGACAGCCCCGAAGCCAGCTCGCGATGCACCTGGCTTTCGGTGGTGCGTGCGCCGATCGCGCCCCATGCCACCAGGTCGGCGATGTACTGCGGCGAGATCACATCGAGGAATTCAACACCGGCCGGCAGGCCGAGCTTGTTGATGTCGCGCAGGAGGCCACGGGCGATGCGCAGGCCCTTGTCGATCCTGAAGCTGCCGTCCAGGTCCGGGTCGTTGATCAGGCCCTTCCAGCCCACCGTGGTGCGCGGCTTCTCGAAGTACACGCGCATGACGATTTCCAGCTCGCCAGCCAGCGCGTCGCGCAGCGGCTTCAGGCGCTGGGCGTACTCGATGGCGGCCTTCGGGTCGTGGATCGAGCACGGGCCCACCACCACCGCCAGGCGGTCGTCACGGCCGTGCAGGATCTGGTGCAGGGCCGCGCGCGAGGCGCTGACGGTGTCGGAAGCCTCATCGTCACAGGGCAGCATCGCCAGCAGCTGGGCGGGCGGTGTCAGCGGTTCGATGGTGCGGATACGCAGGTCGTCGGTGTGCGGGGGCATTGCAGGAGATCTCCGGAACGTTGGGGGTCCCCAGCGTGGCGGCATGAAAAAAGCCGCCAGGTTCGCTGGCGGCTTTCGGGAATGCGTCTGAAGCTTTCTTCAGGGTGAGCGCAGTCCTTCCTCCGCCAGTGGCTTCGGAAAGTAATACCAGTAAAAGCGGGTAGCGGCTGCGTTCATGGGATCTATTGATAGCACAGCTTTTGCGCAGTGCAAAATGTTTCATCCGCAACTGGGGGCGCGGTTCAGTGATGCGCCTGACTGCGCAGCGCACGTGGTGGCCGCTGTGCAACGTCGCTCATCTGCCATGCACTTCCACGTCCAGCAGCAGGCCTTCGTGGATGTCGGCCCAGCGCTCCAGCACGCGGTCCAGCTCCTGCCGGGCCTCGTCCAGCTGCTCGGGATTGAGCAGGGAACGGGTGGTGTAGAGATCGGACACCAGCCGGCGCAGTACCGCTTCCGGGATGGCCACCGAGGGCCCTTCCATCTGCGGCAGCTGCAGTGCCGGCGTATCGCCCTGCGGGCCGTACAGCGTTACCTGGAGCGTGCTCTGCATGATCAACTTCCCTGCGGATGGACATGGGCAATGTCCTGTTTACCGCGTCCGGGTGACAGACGCATGTGCCATGCGCCTCCGGAGGCGCTGTTACAAGGTGGCCAGAGCGGTGTAGAGCTCGATGAGGGTGTAGGACATGGAAGGCCTTCCTTGAGGTTGATGAGGTTGCCGGCCAGCGGCCGGCACTACCGCAACGAGCGCATGGCGCGTTTGCGGATGTAGGCATTGGCATCGCCAGGGTGCTGCTGTTGCCATCGTGCGCACAGCTCACGCAGCCACTGCGGGCGAGTCTTGCCGGCATCGTTGAGCCAGTTCCCGACCGAGTCCTGCACGTAGCGCTCCGGGTCGTTGGCCATTGCTTCCAGCATCGGCAACGCGAGTTCTGGATGCTGCTTGAACAGCGCGATATGCGTGGACCACACGCCTCGTGGGCGCAGCGCTTCGCAGGCGAAGCGGCGCAGGTAAGGCGATGCTTCCTGCGTCCACACCTGCAGGTACTCAAGCGCCTGCAACGGTGCGGCAACGATGTCGCTGCGCAGCGCCAGCCATGCCCATTCGCGCACGCCGAAGTGCGGGTCGTCAGCCAGCGGACGCATCGCCCGCAGCTTGGCCGGCAGCGCCGCGCCGGCATCGCTGCCAATCAGGTAGCAGGCCCAGCCACGCACGGTGTCTGATGCGTGTGCCTGCCAGTGCGCGGGATCACCCTGCCCGGATTCGTGCAGCAACCGCGCCGCCAGCGCCATGCGCTGGGTGATGCCCTTGCCGGAGGCGTCGCGCATACATTGCAGCGCTTCCGGCTCGAGCACAGGTGCCACCCCCTGCAACAGCGCGGCGAAATCCACTGCCAGGCATTCGGCCAGATGCGTGGCAGCGGCACCACCGCTGTTGAGTGCACGCAGCCGTTCCGCGGGAATGGGCGTGCTCATGCGGAGGCTTCCCGCCCGGTGTCCGTGTGCTGCCAGACCTTGTGCAGCAGTTGTGACAGCTGCTGCCGTTCATCAGCATCCAGGCCGTTGAACAGGCCGCTGATCCATTGTGTGTGCCGCTCGAACAGCGACTCGGCCAAACGCTTGCCCGGTGCGGTCAACACGATCTGCAGACGACGGCCATCCTCGTCATCGCTGCGACGCTGCAGCAGGCCTTCGCGCTGCAGGCCATCGAGCAGGCCGCTGATGGTGGCCCGGGTCACGCCAGCGCGCTCGGCCAGCGCGTGCGGCGCCAGTGCGCCGCCGGCCCCGTGCAGCAGGAACAGCAAGATGAAGCGACCCTCGCTGAGCCCGTGCGGTGCCAACCGTGCAGCGCAGTCGCGATCGATCGACGAGGACAACGAGAGCAGCTGGAAGCACAGGCGCAGCTGCGCGATGTTGGCGTGGCCGCGCCGCTGCGCTTCCTCCAGCAACGCCTTATGCTTGGCTTCGATCATCCTTTCCTCACTGAATGATTAGGCACCTAATCATATGGAGGAGTGGCCAGTGGAAGCAAATCGGAGTTGACTCAGGAAGTGCGTCCCAGCAGCAGCCGCGCGATCAGCCCCCCGCCCTCGCGGTGCAACAGCTGAAGTTCGCCCGCGTGGCGCTTCGCCACGTTGGCAGCCACGGCCAGTCCAAGTCCGGCGCCCCCGGTGGCGCGGCTACGCGAGCCCTCGCTGCGCTGGAACGGTTGCAGCAGGCGTGCGCGATCGATCTCGGCGATGCCAGGGCCGCGGTCCATCACGTCCAGCTGCACTCCATCCCCCGCCATGGCGACCCACAGCTCCACGGCGCCCGCGTAGCGCTCGGCGTTGTCGATGAGATTGTCGACCGCGCGCCGGAGCAGCAGCGCATCGCCATGCCACGGCAACGTATCCGGGCCCTGAAGGGAAATGTCGACCCCGCGCAGCAGCGCCGCCTGCACGCAGTCCTCCAGCAGCGCTGAAAGATCCAGCATCCGCATCTGCAACGGCTGCAGCTCACCGCGTGCGTAGTCGAGCACCTGCTCGATCATCGTATCCATGCGCTCGATGTCTGCCACCATCCTGGCGGCCTGTGGCGCGGGAGCGAACTCCGCGCGCAGGCGCAGGCCGGTCAGGGGCGTGCGCAGGTCATGCGCCACGGCCGCCAGCATATGGGTCATGTCCCGTGCCTGGGCGCGCAGACGTTCGCGACCGGTGCTGATCGCTGTGGCCAGTACCTGCACTTCGCGTGGACCGTCATCAGGCAATGGCGTTTCGGCCTGCAGGTCGACCCGTGCGCTGGCTTCAGCCAGGCGTCGCAGCGGGCGCCCCAACCGGATCGACGCCCACGCCGCCAGAGGGGCCAGCAGGATCGCACCGCCCAGCAGGGCGAGCATCACCTGGCGGCGCCAGGCCGCCAGTTCACTGTGGTCGCTGCCGACCACCCGCCATCGGCCATCGGCTTGCCGCATCCCCAGTTCGAACGGCGGCCACTGCATGGCGGTCAGCAACGCGGCCTGCGATTTCAGCACGCCAGCACGAGCGGAGGCGTCCAGTACCGCGCCACCCTCGATGACCTGCACATCGGGCGCCCTGCCCTGCCCCGTCCACACCAGGCGTACATTCCTGGCCGGCAGGTCCATCTGCAGCGCCGCCAACTGGGTGAGCCAGTCACTGGCGCTGCCCCGGGGTGGCGCGTCCTGCGTCGACATATGCAATCCCAGTGGCGCCGGCGCCTGTTCCCCACGCAGCACCTGCATCGCATGGTCCAGCCGCATCGGTGGCGGCGCGGGCCGGGGCATCCACCCCACTACCGCCACGCTGACCAGGGTTGCCAGCAGCAGGCTGGCCAAGGCCAGCATCGCGATCCAGCGGGTGGTTGACCACCGGCTGCTCACAACACCCCTACCTCCGCGTTGAAGCGGTACCCTTCGCCACGCAGTGTCTGCACAAGGGCTTCAGCGCCGGACGCGGCCTGCCCGAGCTTGCGGCGCAGGCGGCTGATCGCAAGGTCGACGGCACGGTCCACGCTGTCACTGGCTTCTCCGCGACTCAACTGCAGCAGCTGTTCGCGCGCCAGCACCCGCCCGGGACGTTCAGCCAGTGCCAGCAGCAGGGAGAATTCACCGCGGCTCAGCACCAGTTCGGCGCCATCCGGCGCGAACAGGCGACGCTGGTCAGGCAGCAATCGCCAGCCATCAAACCGCAGCTCGCTGGCCACCTGTGCGCGCAGCTTGTCCTGCCTGCGCATCAGCGCGCGAACCCGCGCCAACAGCTCGCGCGGGTCAAACGGCTTGGCCAGGTAGTCGTCCGCGCCCATCTCCAGGCCGATCACGCGATCCGGCGCGGCCCCCATCGCCGACAGCATCAGGATCGGGATCGCCCGCGCCTGCAGCCGGCGGCATACCGACAGGCCGTCCTCACCGGGCATCATCCAGTCGAGGATGATCAGGTCAGGACGTTCAACCTGCAGCAACACGTCCAGCGCTGTTGCATCCGCCGCCACACGCACCTGGTAGCCGTGCAGCAGCAGGTGGTCGGCGATGGCGTCACGAATGCTGGCATCGTCATCGACGACGATGACGCGGATGGGAGTGTTCATTCGCCCAGTATCCCGCACCTGTGTATCAGGACGGTATCAACGCCGATATCGCGGTGATACGCCGCTGCGCGCCAATGGTCGCCCACGATCACTGCGGAGTCTCCCCTTGCGCCTGTTCCTGCTGCCCCTGTTCGCCATCCCCTTGCCGGCGCTCGCCTCCGATGCCGCCGAGCACGTCCTGCCGATGTGGATGCAGGGCGGTCATCCGGCAGTGGCCGTCTCGCTGGACGGGCGTTCAGAGCCGCTGCGCTTCGTGGTCGACAGTGCCGCCGGGGCAACCCTGGTCGATGCACGCGTAGTGCGGCGCTACGGTTTGCAGGATGCGGAAGCGGCAGTGTCGCAGGCCCAGGGCGCGAGCGCGAAGGCGGCGCGGTTGCAGCGCATGCGCAGCACAGCGTGGCAGCTGGGCAGCTGGCAATTGAAGGCCAGCGGCATGCAGGTCGACCTGTCATCGCTGGCGAAGGGCGATGATCCGGCCATTGACGGCTTGATCGGCAACGACCTGACCGGGCGCTGGGACACCCGTTGGGACTTCGGCCGCAATCAACTGGCGCTGTGGACACCCGGCGGCTTGGACCTGGAAGGACCGGGTTGCCAACCCAATGCGCTGCCCGGCCGCGATGACGGCCTGCGCCAGTTCGGCTTCATCACGCTTGCCTTGGGTACGCCCGGCGTGGACGCCATCGCCGTGGTCGACACCGGTGCCGCGCAGACCGTCCTCAACGCCGAAGCAGCCCGCGCACTGGGCCTGCGCACCGACGGCAGCGATGCTCGGGTGCGTGCACGTGAAGAGGGCACCGAGGGGCTGGGTGGCGGTGCACAGGCAACCTGGCTGTACACCCTGCCCGGCATGACCGGCGGCAACTGGCAGCACCCGCCGATGGAGGTCCGGATCAGCGAACTGCCGGTGTTCAGGGCGATCGGCCTGGAGGCGCGACCGGCCTTGATCCTCGGTGCCGACGCGATGCGCGGTGGCCAGGTGGACATCGGTGCGGGTGCCGCGCGGATCTGCCTGCGCCGACCCGGCTGACGTCTGGCGCATGACGGCGGGAGCTGGCAGGCGTAGCATCGCGCCACGTCCCGCCAGGAGTTCCACGCATGCGCCGTGCTGTCCTGCTGTTGCTGACGCTGCTCCCGCCGGCCGTGCTGGCCGCGCCGCCGCTACCCTCGCCCGCGCGCATCGATGCCGAAGCACAGCGGCTGATGCAGGCGGCCCATGCGCGCGGGATGGCGCTGGCGGTGATCGATGGCGGCAAGGTGGTACACGTGGCCGCCTACGGCGAACGCAACGCCGCAGGCGAGCCGCTGCGCACCGATACCGTGATGTACGCCGCCTCGCTGACCAAGATGGCGTTCGGCCACCTGGTCGCACAGCTTGCCCAGGACGCACGGATCGAGCTGGACGCCAGCATCGCCACGGCGCTGGACAAGCCGCTGCCGGACTACCCGCCAGAGCCGAAGAAGTACGCCGACTACAGCGTACTGACCGATGATGCGCGCTGGCGCCAGCTCACTCCGCGCCTGCTGCTCAACCATTCCAGTGGCTTTGCCAACTTCGGGTTCCTGGAACCCGATGGCCGCCTGAAGTTCCACTTCGATCCGGGCAGTCGTTATGGGTATTCCGGCGAAGGGCTGATCCTGTTGCAGTTCGTGATCGAGCGTGGACGGCTTGGCCAGGACGTGGGTGCATTGATGCAGCGGCAGGTATTCGACCGCTTCGGCATGGTCCGCACCAGCATGATGTGGCGTGAGGATTTCGCCGCCAACCTGGCCGATGGCTGGACGGCGGAAGGCACGGCCGAGCCGCACGATGAACGCAGCCGCGTGCGTGCGGCCGGTTCGATGGATACCACCATCGCCGACATGGCGCGCTTCGCTGCCGGCTATGTCCGCGGCGATGGGCTGTCGCCTGCAATGCGCAGGGAACTGGTGCGGCCGCAGCTGCCGATCACCACCGCCAGCCAGTTCCCCACGTTGCAGCCGGAGCTGCCCGTGGCGCAGCAACGCAAGGATCTGGCCTCAGGCCTGGGCGTGGTGACGTTCCGCGGCCCGCAGGGCGCAGGCTTCTACAAGGGTGGCCACGACGATGCGGTCGGCAACACGCTGGTGTGCATCGAACGGTACAGACGCTGCGTGGTGATCCTGGGCAACGATGTACGGGCGGAAGCTGCGTTCCCGGCACTGGTGGCATTCGTACTGGGCGATACCGGCGTGCCGTGGCAGTGGGAGTATGGCGCGGCGAAGGTATTCGTCGAATGAGGGTGCGATGACGCCTGCATGGCGAACGCGGCCAGGGGGAGCATCCACGCCATGCGTGGATGGCACTCCTCAGCGCGCCTGCTCGAAGAACATCAGGTACACCAGCCGGCCATTCTCCGGTCGATCACCGAACGCTGGCCCGGCGGTGTGCCAGAACCAGGGCCGCAGCAGCACCAGCCGGTTGAAGCGCATCGGAATGCGCATGGTCATTTCCCACTGGCTGTCGTCGTTGCTGTCGCGCTCGATGATGTCGCGATGCATGTCGCCGCCGTTGGCGTAGCCCAATGCGGCCAGCTCCGCCGCGTCCAGGGCCATGCGCTCGGTGCCGGTACGGCGATGGCGGAAGAACTCGGTGCCGCCCTCGCAGTGCTCCGGTGCACTCAGGTAGAGAATGCCCGACCAGTGCGAGTGGTCGGCGTGTACCTTGGCGCGGCCGATGTCGCCGGCAAGGGTAAGGCGGAACTTGCCGTGCGACTGCAGCGGGTTGACCGGCCGCAGCGGTTCGTTGACCAGTCGCGAGACCGCGCCGGACAGGCCATCCAGCTCCAGCCGCTGCTGTGAATTGCGGCCGGGGAATGCGCCCTCCTGGACGGGATAGTCCAGGCCCAGTGCCGCCTGGCGCAACCCCTGCGCATCGGCGGGAGAAAGGAAGTCGTCAACGACGATGAACGAGGTAGGCATGGTCACCGAGCGTAGCGATGCACTGCGGCGACGGCAACCGGGCAACAAAAAACCCCGCCTTGCGGCGGGGTTCTTCTTTAACATCACATCGGGAAGGCGTGCCGACCGAGGCCGGCAACGACCGCCGGAGGCGTGGACTTAGAAGTCCATGCCGCCCATGCCGCCCATGCCACCCATGCCACCAGCGCCGCCCATGGCCGGCTCGTCCTTCTTCGGAGCTTCGGCAACCATGGCTTCGGTGGTGATCATCAGGCCGGCGATCGAGGCCGCGTTCTGCAGGGCCGAACGGGTCACCTTGGTCGGGTCCAGGATGCCGAACTGCAGCATGTCGCCGAACTCGCCGGTGGCCGCGTTGTAGCCGAAGCTGCCGGTGCCTTCCTTGACCTTGTTGATGATGACCGACGGCTCGTCGCCGGCGTTGGCCACGATCTCGCGCAGCGGGGCTTCCATCGCACGCAGGGCAATCTGGATGCCGTGGTTCTGGTCTTCGTTGGCACCCTTCAGGCCGGCCAGCGCGGTGATCGCGCGGACCAGGGCAACGCCGCCGCCCGGGACCACGCCTTCTTCAACGGCTGCACGGGTGGCGTGCAGGGCGTCGTCGACGCGATCCTTCTTTTCCTTCATTTCGATTTCGGTCGAGGCGCCGACCTTGATCACCGCAACGCCGCCGGCCAGCTTGGCCACGCGTTCCTGCAGCTTCTCGCGATCGTAATCCGACGAGGTGTCCTGGATCTGGGTCTTGATCTGCGCCACGCGTGCATCAACGTTGGCCTTGTCGCCGACGCCGTCGATGATGGTGGTGTTCTCCTTGGAGACCTGCACCTTCTTGGCGCGGCCCAGGTCCTTGATGGTGGCCTTTTCCAGCGACAGGCCGACTTCTTCGGAGATCACGGTGCCGCCGGTCAGCACGGCCATGTCTTCCAGCATCGCCTTGCGGCGGTCGCCGAAGCCCGGGGCCTTGACGGCCACGACCTTGACGATGCCACGGATGGTGTTGACCACCAGGGTCGCCAGCGCTTCGCCTTCGACTTCTTCAGCGACGATCAGCAGCGGCTTGCCGGCCTTGGCGACGCCTTCCAGTACCGGCAGCAGGTCACGGACGTTGGAGATCTTCTTGTCGTGCAGCAGGATGAACGGATCATCCAGGTCAGCGGTCTGCGACTGCTGGTTGTTGATGAAGTACGGCGACAGGTAGCCGCGGTCGAACTGCATGCCCTTGACCACGTCCAGCTCGTTGTCCAGGCCCGAGCCTTCTTCAACGGTGATGACGCCTTCCTTGCCGACTTCCTTCATCGCGTCAGCGATGATCTGGCCGATCGACTCGTCCGAGTTGGCCGAGATGGTACCGACCTGGGCAATCGCCTTGTCGTCGGCGGTCGGCTTGGAGATGTTCTTCAGCTCGGCGACGGCAGCCGAAACGGCCTTGTCGATACCGCGCTTGAGGTCCATCGGATTCATGCCGGCGGCAACGGCCTTGGCGCCTTCGCGGATCAGGGCCTGGGCCAGCACGGTGGCGGTGGTGGTGCCGTCGCCGGCATCGTCGTTGGTGCGCGACGCAACTTCCTTCACCATCTGCGCGCCCATGTTCTCGAACTTGTCAGCCAGTTCGATTTCCTTGGCGACGGAGACGCCGTCCTTGGTGATGGTCGGGGCGCCGAAGCTCTTTTCCAGCACGACGTTGCGGCCCTTCGGGCCCAGGGTGGCCTTGACGGCATTGGCGAGAACATTGACGCCGCGCACCATGCGCGAACGGGCGTCTTCACCGAAACGAATATCCTTGGCAGCCATTGCATTTACCTCATTGGTAGCGCCGGACGAGGCCCGGCGGCTGGGAGTTTGGGATCAGGTTGAAACAGGTCGCGCCGAAGCTCAGCCGATGACGGCGAGCACGTCGTCTTCGCGCAGGACCTTGTATTCGACGCCTTCGCTCTTGTACGAGCTGCCGGCGTACTGGCCGTAGATGACCTTGTCGCCGACCTTCAGCGACGGCGCGCGCACGTTGCCGTTGTCCAGCGGCTTGCCGGGGCCGACGGCCACGACCTCACCCTTGGTGGACTTTTCCTTGGCCGAGTCGGGGATGACGATGCCACCGGCGGAGATTTCGTCGGCTTCGATCGGCTTGACCACAACGCGGTCGTGCAGCGGCTTGATGCTCATAGGAGACCTCTTAAGTGATTGATTGGTCTAAAAAAGTCCGGCGATGTTAGCACTCACCCCAGGCGAGTGCCAGAACCGCACGTGAAGAAACCCGACAACGTCGGGAGCAGGGCAGAGATGGAGCCCTGCCGCCCCCTTTCAAGGGCGGAATGAAAAAATTTTTTCGCCCGCGCGCCTCGGCCAGGGCGTCGGTCCAGATCAATTTCGGTGACAAGCGTCGCACTGTCAGATATCTGACGTTCATTTACGACAAAGTGTCACTGGATCGGCCTTAGGCTCGGTCAGGCATTCCCAATCACAAGGAGTAGTCGATGCGATTGCTGTCCCCGCTTGCCGCCGCCTGCCTGCTGGCGCTGGCCGCTGCGCCGGTCCAGGCCGAGGTCTTCATCAATGAACTGCACTACGACGACAGCACCGCCGCCGGTGACGTCGGCGAAGCGATCGAGGTCGTAGCCACTGCCGGTGAGGACCTGTCCGGCTACCGCCTGTACCTCTACAACGGCAGCAACCCGTCGGCCGCCACCGTCTACGCCAACAATCCGGTCCCGGCCGGCACCGCCGCCGGCTGCGGCAGCGCCACCATCGCCGTGGTCAACTATCCGACCAACGGCCTCCAGAATGGTCCGAACGACGGCATCGCCCTGGTCGATGCCAGCGGCAAGGTGGTCCAGTTCCTCAGCTACGAGGGCGCCATCACCGCCTCCGGTGGCCCCGCCGCGGGCATGACCAGCCAGAACATCCCGGTGGCCGAAAGCAACAGCACCGCGCCGGGCACCTCGCTGCAGCTGACCGGCAGCGGCAGCCAGTACGCCCACTTCACCTGGGCCGAATCTGCCGGCCAGACGTTCGGCAGCTGCAACAACGGCCAGACCTTCAGCGGCGGTGGCACGCCAGGCCCCAACACGCCGCCGTCAGTCTCCACCACCACCCCGGCGCAGGGCAGCAGCACCTTCCCCGCTGCCGCCGACCTGGAAGTGGTGTTCAGCGAGACGGTGAACCTGGCCAGTGGCGCCTTCGCCCTGAGCTGCGGCACCTCCGGCAGCGTGCCGCTGACCTTCCCGGCCAGCGGCCGCAGCGTGAAGCTGTCCACCAATACCGCGCTGGTGGCCGGTGAAGCCTGCCGCTTCGACATCCGCGCCGCGCGCATCACCGACCTGCAGGGCGCGCATCCGGCCGCCGACAGCCGCATCGCCTTCACCGTGGCCAGCACCGGCGGCAACCCGGGCGTGCCGGCCGGCTACTACTCCAGGGTCAACACCAACAGCCCCAGCCAGCTGCGCTGCTCGCTGCACGCCACCATCAAGGGCCATACCGCCTACCCGTACAGCGGCTCGGGCACCAGCACCTGGACCATCCTGGAAATCGCCGACGAGGATCCGAACAACCCGAACCGCATCCTCGATGCGTACCGCAACCGCAGCTACGCCAAGGTCAGTGATCGTGCGGGCACCGGCAGCGGCCTGACCTACAACCGCGAGCACACTTGGCCGAACTCGCTGGGCTTTGCCACCACCACCGGTGACAAGGGCCTGCCCTACGCGCCGTACACCGACACCCACATGCTGTACCTGACCGACGCGCAGTGGAACGCCGACCGTGGCAACAAGCCGTTCGCCAAGTGCGATGCCAGCTGCGGCGAGCGTGCCACCGAAGCCAACAATGGGCAGGGCGGCGGCAGCGGCGGCTACCCGGGCAACTCCAACTGGGTGCGCACGCCGGACGGCAACACCGGCACCTTCGAGGTGTGGGGCAAGCGCAAGGGCGACATGGCGCGTGCGGTGATGTACATGGCCATCCGCTATGAGGGTGGCAAGGATGCGGCCACCGGTCAGTCCGAGCCGGACCTGGAGCTGACCGACGACCGCAGCAAGATCGTCAAGACCAGCAGTTCGCCGGCCTACATGGGCCTGCTGTCGACGCTGATCGACTGGCACCTGTCCGATCCGCCGGATGATGCCGAGCGTGCCCGCAATGACGTGGTCTACAGCTTCCAGGGCAATCGCAACCCGTTCATCGACCACCCCGAGTGGGCGACCCCGGCCCTGTTCACCTCGGCCAAGCCAGCCACCTGCCAGCTGGCCAACTGACCGCGCAACGCAGCGGTCCACTGCCGCCGCCGGGCCCTGACCCGGCGGCGGCCCTATACTCGGCGGTCATGCCGATCGTCGATCCCGTCCTGCTGCTGTTGACCACCTGCCCGGACCGGGCCAGTGCCGAGCGCATTGCGCACGCGCTGGTCGGCGAGCGCCTGGCCGCGTGCGTGACCCGCCTTGATGGCGCGCAGTCCACCTACCGCTGGCAGGGCGAGGTGACCACCGATGCCGAGCTGCAGCTGCTGGTAAAGACCACCGCGAGCCGCGTCGATGACGCAATCGCCCGGATCGTCGAACTGCATCCGTATGAACTCCCGGAGTGCATCGCGGTCGAAACCCGGGCCGGCCTGCCGGCATATCTGGACTGGATCCGGGCACAGACCCGGGAGGACACTGATTGAAGACTCTGTTTGCGCGTGGCGCCGCCTTGTGCGCCCTGTTGTGGCTCTCGCTGCCCGCCTTGGCCCTGGATGAGAAGGACCTGCTGCCGGTGGACCAGGCGTTCGCGCTGACCGCCACTGCCCCCGAACGGGGCCAGGTGCAGCTGCAGTTCAAGATCGCACCGGGCTACTACCTGTATCGCCACCGCACCAGCGTCAAGGCGGATCCGGCCTTCAATGCCGGCACGCTGCAGATGCCCAAGGGTGACAGGCACCACGATGATTTCTTCGGCGAGGTCGAAACCTATCGCGAGCGCCTGCAGGCCACCCTGCCCGGCACGCCGACGGACGCTGCCGGCACCATCAGCCTGGAAGTCCGCTACCAGGGCTGCGCAGATGCCGGCGTCTGCTACCCACCGCAGAAGCGCGTGGTGCAGGTCACCCTGCCGGGTGCCGGTGCGGCGGCCGTGGTGCCTGCCGCGCGTACCGGTGCCGCCAGTCCGTTCAACAACCCGCTGGCCGGTGCCGGCAACAGCGGTGGCCTGCGCCTGCCGGGCGCGGCCAACAACAGCCAGGCGCTGCCGCTGCCGTCGGAACAGGCGTTCGGCTTCGATGCCATCGCCAGCGACGGCAACACCCTGCTGCTGCGCTTCAGCCCGGCACCCGGCTACTACCTGTACCGCGACCGCACTTCGCTGAAGCTGGAAGGCAGCGCCGGCGTGCTCGCCGACAAGCCGCGCTGGCCGGCCGCGCAGTCGCATCGCGACGAGCACTTCGGCGATGTCTCGGTGTACTTCAACCAGGTGGAAGTGCCGCTGCCGCTGCGCCGCACCGTTACTGATGCGGTCGACAGCACCCTGGTGGTGACCTTCCAGGGCTGCCAGACCGATGGTATCTGCTACCCGCCGATGACCCGTCGGGTGAAGCTGTCGATTCCGGCCGGCAAGCTCAACGCCGGCACCGGCCAGGCGCCAGTGCGCGAGGAAGCAGTCAATGCGCTGGGCGCTGCCGGTGCGCCGCGTGAATCCGCCAATGGCGTACCGCTGCGCCTGCTGCCGACCGTACCCAACGACGGCAACGCCGCTCCCGCCGCCAGCGGCAGTGAGGGCGCGCGCAATGAGTTCGCCGCCGATGCGCGCGATGGCAACGCCCTGCGCACGCGTCCGCCGGCGACCACCCCGAACCCGGACCGATCGTTCGTCTGGGTGCTGCTGCTGGCGCTGGCCGGTGGCCTGGTACTGAACCTGATGCCCTGCGTGCTGCCGATCCTGTCGCTGAAGGTGCTGAGCCTGGCGCAGAGCGGCGAGAGCCCCGAGCGCGCGCGCAGCCATGCCCTCTGGTACACGTTGGGCGTGCTGGTCGCGTTCGCGGGGATCGGCGCGCTGATGGTAGGCCTGCGTGCGATCGGCAACGCCGTCGGCATCGGCTTCCAGCTGCAGCACCCGGGCGTGGTGGCGGCGCTGGCCTACATCATGTTCGCGGTGGGCCTGAGCCTGTCCGGCGTATTCACCCTCGGCGGCGGCATCGGCAATCTTGGCCAGTCGCTGGCCAGCCGCAGCGGCCCGGCCGGTGACTTCTTCACCGGTGCGCTGGCCTGCGTGGTCGGCAGTGCCTGCGTCGGCCCGTTCATGGGCGGTGCGATCGCCTACGCCTTCATTGCCCCACCGCTGAAGGCGATGACCGTGTTCCTGTTCCTTGGCCTGGGCCTGGCGCTGCCGTTCCTGCTGATCGGCTTCGTGCCAGCGCTGGCACGCCGCCTGCCCAAGCCCGGCCCGTGGATGGAAACGCTCAAGCACGTGCTGGCCTTCCCGATGTACGCCACTGCGCTGTGGCTGCTGTGGGTGCTGGGCAAGCAGCGCGGCGTGGACGGCATGGCGCTGGTGCTGGGTGGCCTGCTGCTGTTCGCGTTCGGCCTGTGGCTGTTTGAACGCAACCGCTGGACCGGCTCGCGTGCGGTGACCCTGCTCGGTGTGCTGCTGGCGATCGGTGCGCTGGTTCCGGCCTGGGGCGTGACCCAGCTTGCACCGCCGGCGAGGGCAGCACAGGCCGCCAGCGACAACGTGGTCGAGTATTCGCCGCAGCTGCTGGACCGCCTGCGCGCCGACAACCGCGTGGTGTTCGTCAACATGACCGCCGACTGGTGCGTGAGCTGCAAGGCCAACGAACGTGCGGTGCTGTCACGGCCGGAGTTCAAGGAACTGCTCAAGCGCACCAATGCGGTGTACATGCGCGGTGACTACACCAACGTCGACCCGCAGATCACCACGTTCCTGGAAGAGCACAAGGCGGTTGGCGTACCGCTGTACGTGGTGTACGGCCCCGGCGCGCCGCCGACCGTGCTGCCGACCCTGCTGACCCAGGCGGTGGTCGAGGAAGCGCTGCTGCGCACCGCACGATGAAGTGGCAACGGCCAGCGCTGCTGTGGACAGCGGTGCTGGCCGCCGGCCTCGGCCTGTGGGCCGGGCATCGGCTGTCACCCGGCACATCAGCACCTGCCGCGCCAGCAACGGCTTCCAGGGCGACGGCCGTGAAGCCCACGCTGCAGGTGGGCGATCAGTTGCCCGCGCTGACACTGCCGGACCTGGCGGGTCAGCCATTGGTCCTGCGCGATCACTTCGCCGGCCGGCCGCTGCTGATCAACGTCTGGGCCAGCTGGTGTGCGCCCTGCGTGAAAGAGATGCCCGAACTGGCGCGCTTCGCCGATGCCCAGGGCGACAACGGTGTGCAGGTGCTGGGTCTGGCGCTGGACACGACGGACGACGTGCGCGGTTTCCTGCAGCAGGTGCCAGTGGACTACCCGATCGTGATCGAGACACCGGGCCCGCGCGATGCCAGCGTGCAGCTCGGCAACGCGCAAGGCCTGCTGCCCTACAGCGTGTTGTTCGATGCGCAGGGGCGAATGGTAAAAGCGAAGCTGGGACCGTTCGCCCACGGCGAGATCGACGGCTGGGTGAAGTGAGGGTGTTTTTTGCAGGGCTTGCAGCCCTGCACCCTGCTCAATGCAACGGCAACAGCCAAAGCCAAAGCGGGCATTCCGTGGGTTGGCGGGGCGGTGTCGGAGTGCGGGGACGCTGCAAGTACGTCCCTGTAAGCTTGGCAGCCGCATCCATGCGGCTGACACCCCGCACTCCGACACCGCCCCACCTCTGACAGATCTTCGCGGCTGTTGGTAGGTGTCGACCTTGGTCGACACATCTGTCAGATATCGATATTCAGAACGGAATCAGACCCCGTGCCGACCAACGGTCGGCACCCACCAAAGCAGAACGCCGTTCCGACAGATCGCAGGAAACTGTCGAAGGCGGGGTGGGTCCGGTTGAGGGGGTGTCCGCGGCATGGATGCCGTGACCAAGGCTACAGGGACGTACTTGCGCCGTCCCCCGCAACCGGACCCACCCCGCCTCCTCACAGGAAACCCGCTGTTGCTTCGGCTGTTGCTTCTGAGGTTGCCGGCCAGCGGCCGGCACTACCGCGGGTGCCGGGTGCCGCCCGGCCGGTACCTCCAGCTTGACCGCAGCCAACGCGCCACGGAGAATTCCGCGACTAATTCTCATTTGCTGTTGCGCAGGATGCGGGCGGCAGCCTCCCGGGCCCCTCTCCTTCGATGTTCAAGAACGTCCTGTTCCAACTGCATTGGCTGCTGGGCATTACCGCCGGTGCCGTCCTGGCCGTGATGGGCCTCAGCGGCGCCGTGCTGTCCTTCGAGGACGAGCTGCTGCGCGCCGCCAATCCCGGCTTTGCCGAGATCGCCGAGCACCATGCCGACGGACAGCATCCCCTTGCACTCAGTGAACTGGTGCCGCTGCTCCAGGCCGGCAGC
The DNA here is from genome assembly GCF_029842485.1 of Stenotrophomonas sp. GD03777. Classification (NCBI taxonomy): domain Bacteria; kingdom Pseudomonadati; phylum Pseudomonadota; class Gammaproteobacteria; order Lysobacterales; family Lysobacteraceae; genus Stenotrophomonas; species Stenotrophomonas sp. GD03777. The sequence continues at coordinate 973 of NZ_JAOCGL010000025.1, read as the reverse complement.
GAACGCCCCCTGCAACGCCTGCGTATCGATGCCACCGGACAGCGGCCGTCGGTCGCGCGCTTTGCCGGCGGCAAGGACCACTGGGTGTACTTCGACCCGTACAGCGGTGAGCGCTTCAGCGCCCTGCGCGGCCAGGCGTTCTTTGACTTCGTCGAGGACCTGCATCGCCACCTTGCCGCGGGCGAACGCGGCAAGTGGATCACCGGCAGCTGTGCCATCGCCCTGCTGTTCTTCACCCTGTCCGGCCTCTACCTGCGCTGGCCACGACGCTGGTGGCACTGGCGCAGCTGGCTGGCAGTGGAGTGGAAACGCAGCGGGCGCGGCTTCCTGTGGAGCCTGCACTCGGTAGTCGGCACCTGGGTGCTGCTGATCTACCTGATGAGTGCGCTGACCGGCCTGTGGTGGTCGTTCGACGGGTATCGCAGTGCGGCCAGCACGCTGCTGGGCGTCCCACCGGCGGCCAAGCACCAGGTTGCCACCGATGCGTCGCTGGACCTGCACCGCATTGAAGCCACGCTGTACGCGCTGCCGGGCGTGCGCGCCGGCTTCATTGACCTGCGCCTGCCGGAGAAACCCGGACAGGCACTGAATGTTCGGGTGATGGCCGGTGATCCGTCGCAGCGCGGCGGCCACCACGATCGTGCGCATGACCTGCTGCAGCTCGATCCGGCCAGCGGTGCGGTTCTCGATGCCCGCCCGTACGCACGCCAGGGCGCGGGCGGACAGCTGGCCACCAGCGTGTTCGCGCTGCATTCGGGCAGCTACTTCGGTGTACCCGGACGCGTGGTGGTGATGCTCAGCAGCCTGGGCATGAGCCTGTTCTTCATCACCGGCTGGATGCTGTACCTGGACCGCCGCCGCAGCCAGCGTGCCGCGCGCGGGCTGCGCCAGGCGCTACCGATGCCGGCCAGCGACGCCGGCAACGCAGCGTGGCTGGTGGTGCATGCCAGCCAGAGCGGACTGGGCGAACAGC
>NZ_JAOCGL010000024.1:0-43064 GCF_029842485.1 Stenotrophomonas sp. GD03777 | reverse complement strand
TCGCCGCGTTGAGCGTCGCCGCCGCGCGCAGCAGCGCCTTGAACGCAGCGGCATCCGGCATCGCGCCTTCATGGATGTCGATCGCACGCCGCGTGTTGCCGTCCAGGCTTGCGTTGAACAGCCCCTTTGGATCGGCCAGCGCCGCACCGTTGGCGAAGGTCAGCTTCACTGCCTGCTTGTAGGTCTCGCCGGTGCACAGGATGCCGTTGTGCTCCCACACCGGTGTACCCCGCCATTTCCAGGTTTCCTGCACGTCGGGCAGCGCTTCATGGATCAACGCACGCACGCGTGCCAGTGTTTCACCGCGCCAGTCTGCCAACTCGGCGATGCGTGCATCGATCAACTCGGTGGCCGGTGTTCCGGCATCGGCCGGGTTGGGGGCATGCGTGGCCATCAGGAGCTCTCGTCGGGAAAGGAATGAGAAGGTCGGGGTTACATGCGCTCGCCGGGCAACGCGGCGGCCTGGCGCACCCAGTCGAGGAACTGTGCCTCATCCAGCAGGCCGTCCTGCGGGATGTGCAGGTAACGCGTATCGGCGCTCCTGGACGGCTCGGGCGGCACTGGCGCTAGTGCCGCGCCACGGAAGAACGCCACCTTGATGTAGCGGGTGAAGCAATGGAAGCTGAGAAACCACCCTTCGCCCGGCGCAACCACATACATCGGCGAGTTCCACTTCACCGCCTTGTGCACCCCAGGTACGGCCTGCTCGATCAATGCATCCAGTCGCGCGCCGATCGGACGTTTCCAGTCCGGCATGGCGGCGATGTATGCCTGCACCGGCGCATCGCCCTCGCCCTTGGCGATCTGCGGGTTGCCACCGGACAGCAGCGTGGGCGCAGTGGAAGGTGCGGTTCGCTTGGCAGGCATCGCACGCTATGTCCATCGGGATGAAGCTGCAGCCTAGCGCGGGCCCGCCCGGTGGTCACGGCGCAGTGCGCCATCGGCTCAGCCCGCCTGCCGTGCGCGGAACCGGCGCCAGTCCGGCAGCTTGCGGTGGCAGCGCAGCGAGCGCATCAGCGCTGCCATCACGATACCGAACAGCACGCCAGCCGACAGGCCGGCCACCAGCAACAGCGCCAGCGGGCGCTCGCTGCCCTGCCACAGCATCAGCCACATCAGCGCGGTCCAGAACAGCCCGAACAACAGGCCCTGCACCAGCGCATTGGTACCAAAACCAGCCAGGATTGGTGGTGGCAGCGCGATGCCCACGCGCCACAGCAGGCGGTGCAGCAGCGGCGCCGACTGCACGCGCGCCAGCCCCTTGCCGTCGAGGAAGCGCAGTGCCGACTGGATCACGGCGGGATAGCGCGGGTTGATGTCGCTCATCAGCTGATCGTGGCCGATGCGATGCCGGAAACGCAAACGGCCACCCGAAGGTGGCCGTCGCGGCAACAACCGAAGTTGTTTATCAGGCCTTGTCGGCCAGACGGGCAGCCTTGGCGGCAGCAGCGGCAGCCAGGTCTTCCTTGATGCGGGCAGCCTTGCCTTCCAGGCCACGCAGGTAGTACAGCTTGCCGGCGCGGACCTTACCACGACGCTTCACTTCGACCGAGTCGATGATGGCGCTGTGGGTCTGGAAAACGCGCTCGACGCCGTAGCCGTGCGAGATCTTGCGCACGGTGAACGAGGAGTTCAGGCCGGCGTTCTTGGTGGCGATGACGACGCCTTCGTAGGCCTGCACGCGCTCGCGGCTGCCTTCCTTCACCTTCACGTTGACGACAACGGTGTCGCCCTGGCTGAACTTCGGCAGTTCGCGGGTGATCTGGGCGGATTCGAATTCCGCGACGATGGACTTGTTCAGCTTGCTCATGGGTTACACCGATTCTTGTTCGGGTGGGCGTGTCGTATCGACAACGTGGGCTCATGCAGTCACCGGACTGTGCTGCACGTTTGTTTTGGGTACTGCGCGCGCCAACCGGGGCTGGCGGGAATTGGCCATGATAGCCGATAAAGCCAGCCCTGCGCTAGGGGCTGGCCTTCTGGTTCCGGGCTTGGCGGCCCTGCTCCAGCAGTTTGCGGTCGGCCTTGCCCAGTGCCTGTTCATCCAGCAGGTCCGGGCGCCGCTGGGCGGTCCGGAGCAGCGACTGCTGGCGGCGCCAGGCGGCGATGGCCGCGTGGTTGCCCGAGCGCAGCACCTCCGGCACGTCCCCCAGCGGGTGCTGGGCCGGCTGGCTGTAATGCGGGCAGTCGAGCAGGCCGAGGTCGCCCTCGAAGCTGTCCTGCGCCGCCGACTCCGCATCGTTCAGGGCACCGTCCTGCAGGCGGGCCACGGCGTCGATGATCACCGCCGCGCCCAGCTCGCCCCCGGACAGCACGTAGTCGCCGAGGGAGATTTCCTCGTCGACATTGGCCTCCAGGAAACGCTCGTCGATGCCCTCGTAGCGGCCACAGAGCAGGACCATGCGCGGCAGCGCCGCCAGTTCCCGCACCTTGGCCTGGGTCAACGGCGCGCCCTGCGGACTGAGGTAGATCACCCGCGCCGGGGTGGGATCGGCCTCTCGGATCGCCTGCAGGCAGGCCTGCAGCGGCTCGATCAGCATCACCATGCCCGGGCCACCACCGAACGGACGGTCGTCCACCCGGCGGTAGTTGCCTTCGGCGTAATCACGGGGGTTCCAGCCATGCAGGCTGAACAGTCCCTTCTCCTGCGCGCGCCCGACCACGCCCAGTCCAGCGGACTGGGCGAGGAACTCGGGAAACAGGGTGATGACGTCGAAACGCATGCTCACACTCAGAACTCGGGATCCCAGTCGACCACGATCAGGTTGGCCTCGAAATCGACCGATTTGACGAAGTCCGGCTGCACGAACGGAATCATCCGCTCGCGGTCACCCCGGACCACAACCACGTCATTGGCGCCGGTGCTGAACAGGTGCGAGACCTGGCCCAGGGCGACGCCCTCGGTGGTCTTCACATCCAGGCCTTCCAGGTCCACCCAGTAATACTCATCGGGCTTCGGCGGCGGCAAGGCACTGCGGGCCACGTAGATCTCGGTGCCGCGCATCGCTTCGACCACATCGCGATCCTCGACCCCGGGGAAACGGGCCACCAGGTGCTTGCCGCTGTCGCGGCCGCGCACACCTTCAACCGTGGTTTCCACGCCGGATGGGCTGCGCACGATCCACGGCTGGTAACGAAAAATGGCGGAACGTGGCTCGGTCCAGGACTCGAGCTTGATCTCGCCGCGCACACCAAAAGCGCCGACAACCCTGCCCAGCAGGATGCGGCGCTCGATATCTTTCATCTGCTTCAACCAAGAGGGCCACGCCGAAGCGTGGCCCGTCAGGATCAGGCCGCAGCGGCCTGGGACTTGGTCGCTTCCTTGATCAGGTTGCGGACCTTGTCGGTCGGCTGGGCGCCGTTCTTGACCCAATGGTCAACGCGGGCCAGGTCCAGCTCGATGCGCTTCTCGGCGCCCTGGGCGACCGGGTTGTAGAAGCCAACGCGCTCGATGTTGCGGCCGTCGCGCGCGCTGCGCACGTCGGTGACGATGATGTGGTAGAACGGACGCTTCTTGGCGCCGCCGCGGGTCAGTCGAATCTTGACCATGGTGTTTTTCCTATTGCCCAGTCGCCAGGATGGCGAGGTAAGCGGGCGATTATAGCGGCAGAGCCCGGCCGAGCCAACCCCGGGGATGAACTCCCGGGGTCAGATCCCTTTTGCGGCGCAAAAGGGATCTGACCCCAATTTGTCCCAAGCCACCGCCGCCAGCGCCGCCCTGCCCTGTTCAGCCAGTGCCTGCGAGCCGGGCAGGACATGCCCGTCAATGGCCTCCAGCGCCCACAGACCACTGGCGTTGCAGGCAAAAGCGGCTTTCACGCCAGCCATATCCGCCAGCCGCAATGGCTGCGTGGCCTGCGCCCGCGGCCAATGCTGCTTCAGCAGCGCCTCGGCGGTCCCGCGCAGGGCCGGCGCCTGCGGCCAGAGCAGCCGTTCACCATCGTGCACGGCCAGGTTCCAGGTGCTGCCTTCACTCATTTCGCCATCGACGGTCACGAACAGCACATCGTCGAATCCTTCCGCCATCGCCGCGCGGCGCTCGGCGAACAGGCCGAAGGTGCCCACATGTTTGATCTGCGGCAGTTCACGCTGCCAGGCCACGCTGCGCACTCGCTTGGCGACGGTCAGCGTCACCGGCGCTGACACCGCCACCAGCACGTCCACCGGCACCGCCGCCAGCGGATTGCGGAAATCGAAGCGGCGCGAGTACACCGTCACCCGCAACGAGGCATCGGCCTGCCCTGACTGCTGCAATGCCTGCGCCATCCACGCCTGCACCTGCACCGTGTCCAGTTCGCTGCCGAACAGTTCGCGCGTAGCCTGTGACAGCCGCGCCAGATGCAGGTCCAGCCCCTGCACTGCACCACCACGCACCTGCAGCGAGGTGAAGTGGCCGTAATTCACCAGCGCCGGCAGGAGATCCTCCACCTGCGCCGCCCGGCCGTTGCAGCTCACCATCATGGCAGCAGTGCCTGCGCCTGTTCCCACATGCCGCGCAGCACGTCGGCGGCCGGCTGCGCCGGCGCCATCCACGCCGACTGCCCGGCCCAGGCCTGCATCGCCGCCAGACGATTTTCCTGTGCCGCCTGCCTGCGCATCGGGGCGGTCAGGCCGCGCTGCACCGGGTATGGACGCGGCGCGGGGGCGCCTTCTGCAGCAGCGGCGCGCACATAGGGCGTCGCCAGGCCACGGCCCAGGCGACCACTGAAGGCGCGGGTCGGCCAGGTATCTTCCGGTTCGCTGGCGGCCAGCCCATCGGCCCACGCCGAAGCGATCGCCGCTTCCGGCGTGCGCAGGAAGGCGGTGCCGATCTGCACCGCACTGGCGCCCAAGGTGAGTGCGGCAGCGATGCCACGGCCATCGGCGATGCCGCCGGCGGCAATCACCGGAATCTGCAGCTGATCGGCCAGGCGCGGCAGCAGCGCAAACAGTCCCACCAGCTGGCGCTCGGCCATCGCCGGATCAAAGGAACCACGATGGCCGCCGGCCTCCGCGCCCTGCGCCACCACCGCGTCGGCGCCGGCGTCCTGTGCCGCGCGCGCTTCGGACAAGGTGGTGGCACAGGCGATCCAGGCGATGCCGGCGTCCTTCAACTGCTGCACGTGGCGCGGCAACAGCACGCCCATGATGGTCGAGGCCACCGCAGGACGCGCCGCCAGCAGTGCGGCGAACTGTTCTTCGAAGTCGGCCGGCGTGGCGTCGGCGGCGCTGGCCGGCACCTCCGGGCCCCATTGCGCGAGGAAGGCACGGCTGGCGGCCTCGGCGGCAACGTCACGGGCAGGTACAGGGTCCGGCATCCACAGGTTCACCTGCGCCGGACCGCTGGAGGCTGCGCGGAAGTCATCCATCCAGCGACCGATATCGGCCGAAGAGGACAACACCGCGCCCATTGCGCCCATGCTGCCGGCGTTGGCCAGCGCAGCCGACAACGGTACCGGGCAGGCACCGGCCATCGGTGCCAGCAGGATCGGAACGGAAACGCCAAAGCGCCGGCAGAACGCCTCGGCGCGGGAAGCTACAGCGGAACTCTGCATGACGGCCCATCGTTTCGGACAGGCCCCCATGGTGCGCGCAGGACAGGGGAAGAGTCGAGCCTGCTGCCCGACGGCCTGCTGCGGCGCTTGTGCGCCGCCGCCCGAGCGTGGGCCCGGGCGCTACATCAGATTGCGGACGGGGCCGTCATCAACGGAACGGCATGCCGCGGCCGCCCATGGCGCCCATCATGCCCTTCATGCTGCGCAACATGCCCTTCATGCCACCGCCGGCCATCTTGCTCATCATCTTTTCCATCTGCATGTACTGCTTCATCAGCTTGTTGACGTCGGCCGGCGTCACGCCCGAGCCCTTGGCGATGCGCGCGCGGCGCGAGCCGTTGAGCAGGTTCGGATTGCGCCGTTCCTTCTTGGTCATCGAGCCGATGATAGCGATCATGCGCGGCACTTCCTTGCCCTGGCTGACCTGCTGCTTCAGATGGTCGGGGATGTTGCCCAGGCCCGGCAGCTTGTCCATCAGGCCGCCGATGCCGCCCATGTTCTGCATCTGCTCGAGCTGGTCACGCATGTCGTTCAGGTCGAATTTCTTGCCCTTGGCGACCTTCTCGGCCAGCTTGGCGGCCTTGTCCTTGTCGACCTGCTGCTCGACCTGCTCGACCAGCGACAGCACGTCGCCCATGTCAAGGATGCGGCTGGCGATACGGTCCGGGTGGAACACGTCCAGGCCTTCCGGCTTTTCACTGACACCGACGAACTTGATCGGCTTGCCGGTGATGTAGCGCACGCTCAGCGCGGCGCCGCCGCGGGCGTCACCGTCGGTCTTGGTCAGTACCACGCCGGTCAGCGGCAGGGCATCGCCGAAGGCCTTGGCGGTGTTGGCCGCGTCCTGGCCGGTCATGGCGTCGACCACGAACAGCGTTTCGGCCGGATTCACCGCAGCGTGCAGGGCCTTGATCTCGGCCATCATCGCTTCGTCGATGGCCAGGCGGCCGGCGGTATCGACCAGCAGCACGTCGACGAACGACTTGCGTGCATCGTCGATGGCTGCGCGGACGATGGCTTCCGGCTTCTGGTCGGCACTGGACGGGAAGAACAGCACGCCCACCTGCTCGGCCAGGGTTTTCAGCTGCTCGATCGCGGCCGGACGGTAGACGTCGGCCGAGACCACCATCACCTTCTTCTTGCGCTTTTCCTTCAGGTGCTTGGCCAGCTTGCCCACGGTGGTGGTCTTGCCGGCGCCCTGCAGGCCCGCCATCAGGATGATGGCCGGAGCGGGCACATTGAGGTTCAGGTCGCTGGCTTCAGCGCCCATCACCGCAGTCAGCTCGTCGCGCACGACCTTGATCAGCGCCTGGCCCGGGGTCAGCGACTTCAGCACTTCCTGGCCGACCGCGCGCACCTTGATGCGCTCGATCAGCGCCTGCACCACCGGCAGCGCAACGTCGGCCTCGAGCAGCGCGATGCGCACTTCGCGGGTTGCCTCGCGGATGTTCTCCTCGGTCAGGCGGCCGCGGCCACGCAGGCGCTCGATGGTGCCGGAAAGGCGCTGGGTCAGGGACTCGAACATGCGGCGCAACCTGTCTGAAAGCGGGGGACAATAAGGCAGACAGTATAACGGGTCTGGCTGTCTCCCCGGACTGCGGCCACGGGGCCGTCGCCAGCATCACGGGGGTATGCGAAACTGCAACGATGACAATCGTTCTCATCGCCGTCCTGCTCTACCTGGCTGCCAGTGCCCTGCTGGTGCGCGCGCTTGGCCGCGATGAGACGACCGGCTCCCCCATCTGGCTGTGGCCGGCCCTGCCCGCCATGCTGCTGCACGGCGGCTACCACGTGATGGTGGCGATGCGCACCAACGGCGGGCCGGACATGCACTTCTTCGCCGCACTGTCGCTGGTCGGCCTGGGCATGGCCTGGCTGACTTCGCTGGTCGGCGCGCGCGGGCGGATGTCGGCGTTGGGCGTGGTGGTGTTCCCGCTGGCCGCCGTGCTGCTGCTGGCCTACCACGGTTACGGCCACGAACCGAGCAAGGTGCTGGGCTGGCGCCTGGCCAGCCACGCCTGGCTGGCCCTGCTGGCCTACGCCACGCTGAGCATCGCCGCGCTGCTGGCGATCATGCTGTGGCTGCAGGAACGCGCCCTGCGCCGCCGCGAGTTCCGGCCTTGGCTGCGCGCGCTGCCGCCGCTGGCCGACCTGGAATCACTGCTATTCCGGGTGATCACCGTCGGCTTCGCGCTGCTGACCCTCACCCTGGTCACCGGGGTGCTGTTCGTCGACGACCTGCTGGCGCAGAAGCTGGTGCACAAGACCGTGCTGAGCGTGCTGTCGTGGATCGTGTTCGGCGTGCTGCTGATCGGCCGCCGGCGCTACGGCTGGCGCGGCATGAAGGCGGTGCACTGGACGCTGGCGGCGATGCTGTTGCTGCTGCTGGCCTTCTTCGGCAGCCAGTTCGTGATCGAACTGGTGTTCGGGCATTCGCGATAGGCGGTGTGCCGACCAACGGTCGGCACCCACCGGCGCTACCGTCAAGGCTGGGCCAGGATCTTCCGCACCGAACGACCACTGTTGGTGACGATGTCATCAACCTGCCAGCATCCCTGCCCGTGGCGCACCATCGGCAGGCGGGTCAGGTAGGCCTTCTTCCACACCGAATAGCGCATCTCGACCTGGCCGGCGGAGACCGAAGCCTCCTTCCAGCTGTAGCGCACCGGGGTTTCGATGTCACCGTCCTGCGCATCCAGCCACGGATCCGAATCGATGGTGCAGATGCCCTCTTCGCGCTGCTGGCAGGCGCGCTCTCCACGCAGTGCCTTGCCGAAGGCAGGGCTGACCAGCGCCGGGGGTGGCTCCAGCAGATCACCATCGCCCGTCGTTGCCTCGTAGAAGGCGCGGGCCACCGCCTCTGGTTCCTGGCAGGCGGGTGACGCCTGCACGGCAGGGGCCAGCAGCAGCCCGGCGATCATCAACATCCCTGTCTTTCGCATGTATTTTTCCCTGAGGTAGTGCCGGCCGCTGGCCGACAATACAGGATCTCCCGGTGCTGCCGGCCAGCGGCCGGCACTACCCGATATCCGGCCTACAACCCGTAACGCTCGATCACGTCCAGATGCGGCTGGCGATCCTGGTCACAGGCTTCAGCCAGGCGCAGCCAGCAATGCGGATGAGGCCACGTCGCGGTGTGCTGCTGCAGGAAGCGGTGCAGTGCCAGCGGTGCGTGGTCCTGCGGCTGGGCCACGGTGAACAGCAGGCCGGGCAGCGTACCCTCTTCCACATCGGGGTCGGTGACGGTGTAGTCCGGCCGGCTGTGTGACCACACCTTCCAGCCCTGTGCTTCGGCCGCCTCGACGAAGGCATTCCAGGCATCTTCGCCCGGGTGCGCGCCATCGATCATCCAGCTGCGGGCGAAGCCGCCGCGCTCCAGCACATGCACCTGCGCATAGGTCGGGATGAAATGCTCGCGTGCTTCCTCCTCCTCTGGTGCCGGATGCACCAGCGCGGCATCGAACACCACCCAGTCGCCCACCTGCTGGGCGCGGTTGGACGGCGCGTTCTCGACGATGCGCGCGGTCACCGGACCGCTGCGACGGGCGTAGTACTCCATCGGTTCGCCGTTTTCTTCGCTGCGGATGATCACCCAGCCCCACGGCTCCTCTACCACGCCATCCTGGCTGGACAATTCCATGCCAAGCGCCGCCGCCGAGCGGCGCACCGCGTCCCAGTCGCGCGCGGCGCTGGCTGCGCTCATGTGGTCCCAATGCGCGGCATTGGGCTCGTCCAGCAGCTCCACCAGCTGTGCATAACAGGCCTGGGCCTCGCTGAAACGGCCGGTTTCCATGTACATGCGCGCCAGCGTGCCGCGCGCGCCGTGCGAGCCCGGAGACAGCTCCAGAAGCGATCGGGCCGCCTGCTCCAGCGCCGGCCAGTCGGACACGCGGCGTGCACGCTGCACCTCGCACCAGTGCGCGAACACGGGCACGCTGCCGCGATAGAGATCGGCCAGCTGGTGCAGTCCGTCGTCGTCGCCCTGTTCGGCCAGCCAGCGCATCAGCGTGTAGGCCGCGGGGCCATCGTGCTGCACATGGCCGCGTACGAACCGCCACAGCAGCGACCGCGCCTCGGCCTGCGCGCCGCAGGCATTCAGTGCCGAGGCGGCCATGTCGGCCAGCGCCTCGTCATCGGGCAGCTCGGCATGCGCCTGCAGCAACCACTGCGCTTCGCGCTCGGGATCGCGCGACTGGTTCTGTTCGCCCTGCGCGTCCAGCCATGCCAGCAGCTCGCCCGCCGGCACCGGCAGCGGCGCGACGTCCGGCAATGCCTCGATGCGCGCGGCCAGGCCGGCCACCAGCGCCGCAGCACCCCGATCCTGGCGCAGCTGCGCCAGATGGGTGCGGGCCAGTTCCAGCTGCCGCAGTGCGACCCAGCGCGCGCCACGCTGCAGGGCGAGTTCCAGGCTCAACGCCGCGACTTCGATCAGCAGGCGGTGCGAACCGACCCGTGCGAAGTGCTCGATGATGGTGTTGAAGCGCGTGCCCAGATCCCACGTATTTCGCGCGGGATCACGCTGGCACAGGGCTGCGGCGGTGTTTGCCCACAGCCGCCAGTAGTTCGGGGTCAGCTCGCTCCACGGCACCAGCTGCTGCAGCGCCTCTTCGTCGCGGCCCAGCTGGGCCAGCGCCCAGGCCTTGGACAAGCGACGCGGCACCGTGCAGTTGGCCGGCTCGTACTCTCCGGACGCGGCAACTTCGGCCTCCCGTTTTTCGATCAGCGCCAGTGCCTCATCGGTACGGCCCATGCCCAGCAGGATCTTGATCTGCATCTCCGGGAAGCTGTCGAACACTTCCTTGCCACAGGCTTCCACGGCATCGGCCTGCACCTGCAGGTAATCCAGCGCCGCCTGGCCACGGCCATCATCGAGCAGCGCATCGGCCTTCTCGCAGCTCAGGCACTGGAAACAGGCCCAGCTCGGATCGATGCGGCCAAGGGTTTCGTCGCAGACCTCGATGCGCTCGGGCACCCAGCCCGGGCCGTCGATGTTGCCATAGCAGGCGGCCAGGTCCTGGGTCACGCAGATCGACTGCGGGCATTCCAGGGTGTCCTCGCGGTGCGCGCGCTCGAACAGCGCTACGGCTTCGCCGAGTGCGCTCTCGCCTTCCACGCGGTTGCCGACGCGGTTGCGCAGCGCCCAGTGGCCGACATAGACGTCAACCCACGGGTTGTCCAGTGCCTTGCCCAGGGCGCGTGCTTCGGGCAGCAGCGCATCGACGCGGTCGATCTGCAGTTCACTGACCTCGTCGGCGAGACGGTTCAGCAGGTGCGCGTTCTGCGCCTGGCCGGCCTGGCGCAGGTCACCCTGCAGCTTTTCGACCCAGTTCCAGATGTCCATGGGGATAATTGCTCCTGTCTAGCGAAGGCTGGATGAGAGGGTGCGGTGCTCAGCGCAGCATCTGCTGCAGGGCACCGGCGATATCGGTGAAGGCACCATTGAGATCCGGGCCCGGCGTAGCGGTCGCGCGTGCCAGCGGGCGGCCCTGCGCGGCGACGATGACTTTCAGCGAGCGCAGCAGGCGCGCCGCAGCCTCGGCCTGTGGGTGGCCCTCGCGCTGGGCGCGCAGCAGTGCCTGCACCGCCGGGTTGTCGAGATTGAGATACAGCCGCGACGGTGCGCGCGATTCGATGCGCGCGGTGAACTGGCGCGCCAGGCGCAGCGCGGCCATCGAGACGCGCTTGTCGTTCTCGTCGTCTTCCAGCCGCTGCTTCAGCTCGGCCTCGCGGTCGGGCACCACCACCACCGGCAGCGCCTCCGGACTGAAACGCGCGGGCAGCAGCTGCTCGCCGTCGCCCAGTTGTTCGCGCAGCCACGCCAGCTGCGCCTCGTCGAGGCTGTCATCACTGCGGAACAGTGCGCGGTTGCCCTGCTCGGTGCCGAGCTCGACCAGGCGCAGGCCCTTGGCCTGGGCCCAGCGCCGCAGGAACGGCACCACCGCGTAGCGATGGCCATGCGCGACTGGTACGCCCATCGCGCGGAACAGCATCTCTTCAAAGCCGCCGCCGTTGTCGAGGATGACATGCACGGCACCGCGCGCCGGCAGCGCACTGGCCGGCAGGTCGCCCTGCGAGGTCGGTACCCGCACATGCTCCATCAGCAGTTCGAACAGGCGCTCATCGCACAGTGCCGCACCCAGCAGGGCCTCGTTGTGGCGGGTCAGCACGCGCCGCCAGGCTTCCGGTTGCTGCTTCGCAACGTCGGCCAGGCCGTCGATCAGCGCCTCCAGCAGTGCATGCTGCACCGCGCGGTACTGGTCATCGCGCTGCAGGTCTTCGCGGCTGGCGGTGGGCGTCAACCGCGAGGATTCGATCACTCCGCCGATGAATCCGGCCCACGGCGGCAACAGGTCGCGCGCGTCGTCATCCAGCAGCATCCCACGCACGAACACCGACAGGTTGCGGTTGTCGCTGGTGCCATAGGTGGCGCCATCCTGCACCCACAGCAGGCCAGTGGCATCGCTGTTGCCATCGGCGCGCAGCGGCACGGTGACGATCGGTTCGAAATCGTGCTCGAACCGCGCGGCGAACTGCAGCGCCTGCCGGCGCGCCTGCACCGGATGCACGGCGACATCCCCCTGGCCGCGCCACGGCGGCGGCTCGGGATTGAGCGCCTCGCCCGCAGCACCGATGAAGATCGGCTCGGACAGCAACGCGCAGTAGCGGCCCAGCACCTCATGCAGGCGCGCCTCGTTGGCCAGCGGCAGGAAGTCCGGATGCAGCTCCAGCTCCACCTCGGTGCCGACCGCGCGTGCAGGCACTTCGCTGACGGTGTATTGCTCGGCGTTGCTGGACACGTACAGATGGCCCAGATCCGGCGCCTGGTACGAGGTGGTTCGCACACTGACCCGGCGCGCCAGCACGAAGGCCGACAGGAAGCCGAGGCCGAACATGCCGATCAGCCCTTCATCGTCCTCACCGCCCTGGCGCAGGCCACGGGTGTAGCCGACGCCGACGGTGGCCAGGTAATCGTGGATCTCCTGGCGGGTCAGGCCGGCCCCAGTATCGGTGATGCGCAGCACGCCGGCACCGGCATCAACCTGCACCGAAATGCGCGAAGGCACGTCAACACCGGGCTGCTCGATGCGGCGGCGGATGATCGAGTCATGCGCGTTCTGCACCAGCTCACGCAGCGCCACCACCGGGGTGGAATACAGGTGCTTGCCCAGCACCGTCATCAATCCATTGAGATCGACCCCGGCGCGACGGATCTCGGCGTTGGGGGCGGTGAGTGCGGTGTCCTGCATGTAATCGTTTACTCCTGGGCACGGAAAGACGCCAGAGGGCGTCTTCGTCGAGCGGGAAAAACTAGCACAAGGAAGCTGACCGTTGCCGTGATTGACGTTTGTAGAGCCGGCCTCACGCCGCGTCGATGGCCTCGGACAGGCGTTCCACCGCGATCACCTCCATGCCTTTCACCGAACCGCCCTTGGGCGCATTGGCCTTGGGCACGATGGCGCGCTTGAAACCATGGGTGGCGGCCTCGCGCAGGCGGTCTTCGCCATTGGGCACCGGGCGGATCTCGCCGGACAGGCCCACTTCACCGAAGGCGATGGTCTTCTCCGCCAGCGGCCGATCCTGCAGCGACGACAACACCGCCAGCAGCACCGGCAGATCGGCGGCAGTCTCCTGCACGCGGATGCCACCGACCACATTGACGAACACGTCCTGGTCGCCGACCAGTACGCCGCCATGGCGATGCAGCACCGCCAGCAGCATCGCCAGGCGGTTCTGCTCCAGGCCGACCGCGACACGGCGCGGGTTCGACAGCGGCGATGCATCGACCAGCGCCTGTACCTCCACCAGCAGCGGCCGCGTGCCCTCGCGGGTGACCATCACGCAGCTGCCCGGCTGGTGGGTGCTGCCGCCGGAGAGGAAGATCGCCGAAGGGTTGGAGACCTCCTTCAGGCCCTTGTCGCCCATCGCGAACACACCCAGCTCGTTGACCGCACCGAAGCGGTTCTTGAACGCGCGCAACAGGCGGAAGCGGCTGCCGCTCTCGCCCTCGAAGTACAGCACCGCGTCGACCATGTGTTCCAGCACGCGCGGGCCGGCGATGCCACCCTCCTTGGTCACGTGGCCGACCAGGAACACGGCAGTGCCGGTCTCCTTGGCGAACCGCACCAGCCGCGCCGCACTCTCGCGCACCTGGCTGACCGAACCCGGCGCAGCGGTCAGGCTCTCGGTCCACAGGGTCTGCACCGAATCGGCCACGATCAGCCGCGGCCCAGCCCTGGAGGCATGCTGCAGGATCGACTCGACCCCGGTCTCGGCCAGCGCGTTGACCCCGTCCAGTGGCAGCTCCAGGCGGTGCGCGCGGCCGGCCACCTGGGCCAGCGACTCTTCACCGGTGACGTACAGCACCGGCAGTTCGGCCGCCATCTTCGCCACCGCCTGCAGCAGCAGCGTCGACTTGCCGATACCCGGGTCGCCGCCCACCAGCACCACCGCGCCTTCGACCAGGCCACCACCCAGCACGCGGTCGAACTCGCCGATGCCAGTGGAGACCCGGCGATGCTCGGTCTGCTCCACGTCCTTCAGCGCGGTGATCTTCGGCGGATCGATCTTGCCGGCCCAGCCCGCCCGCCGCGACGCTGGTGCCTTGGCCGCCGCCGCGCTCTCCAGCACGATTTCAGACAGCGAGTTCCAGGCGTTGCACTCCGTGCACTGGCCCTGCCATTTGCTGAATTCGGCGCCGCATTCATTGCAGACGTAGGCGGTGCGGGCTTTGGCCATCGGATGATTTCCAGCAACGGGAACAGGCGTGGCAGGATAGCCGAGCCCGGTCGCAGCTGCTGCGACCGCTCAAGTCCTGCCCACCCGCGCCGATAGGGGTCGCGGGCGTGCGCCTTGCGGGCGCCCCCTTCCTCCCCCACTGGATTCAACATGACTGGCAGTTACAGTCAGAGCCTGGTCATCATTTCCCTGCTGGTGGCCATTCTTGCTTCGTACACGGCGCTGGACATGGCCGGGCGCCTGGCCACCGCCGAGGGCCGCGTGGCCCGCTGGTGGCTGGCGGGGGGGGCGGCGGCGATGGGCCTGGGCATCTGGTCGATGCACTTCATCGGCATGCTTGCCTTCGATTTGCCGATCCCGCTGGGCTACGACCTCGGCATCACCCTGTACTCGCTGGCGGTCTCGATCGGCGCCTCCGCCTATGCGCTGTGGCTGGTGTCGCGCCCCACCCTGCCGTGGCGCCGGCTGTTGGCCGGGGCCGTGCTGATGGGCCTGGGCATCGCAGCCATGCACTACCTGGGCATGGCTGCGATGCGCATGCAGCCCGGCATCGACTACCACCCGGGCTGGTTTGCCGCCTCCATCGCGGTGGCCATCGGTGCCGCTGGCGCCGCACTGTGGATCGCCTTCCGCCTGCGCGCCGAGCAGCGCCACACCCTGCTCCTGCGCGTGCTCGCATCGCTGGTGATGGGCCTGGCCATCGTCGGCATGCATTACACCGGCATGGCGGCGGCGCGCTTCCCCGAAGGCAGCATCTGTGGCGCCTTCGGCAGTGGCGGCATCGACACGCGCTGGCTGGCCGTGCTGGTGATCGTCACCACCGTGGCCACGCTGGGCATCGCCCTCGTGGCCTCGCTGTTCGACCGGCAGATGCGCGTGCGCACCGGGCTGCTGGCCGATTCGCTGGCGCACGCCAACGACAAGCTGATCCAGGCGGCACTGCATGATCCCTTGACCCAGCTGCCCAACCGCATGCTGCTGCAGGACCGCATCGAGCAGGCCATCGAGAAGGCGCGGCGCCGCAATCATGCGGTGGCGGTGATGTTCTGCGACCTGGATGGTTTCAAGGCGGTCAATGATGCCTATGGCCACCAGCTTGGCGACCGCCTGCTGGTGGCGGTGGCGCAGCGCATCGGCGGCCTGCTGCGCCCGCAGGACACGTTCGCCCGCCTCGGCGGCGACGAGTTCGTGATCGTGCTGGCCATCGATATTCCCGACGATGCGGTAGTGGTGGCCGAGCGCATCATTGCCGCCGCCGGTGAGCCGTTCACGCTGGATGCGGCCGAACTGCAGGTCAGCGCCAGCCTGGGCATCGCCCTGTATCCGGATGACGCCAGCAACGAGCGCGAGCTGATGGCGCACGCCGATGCGGCGATGTACCACACCAAGGAGACCGGGCGGAACGGCTACACCTTCTTCACCCCCTCGATGCAGCTCAGTGCCAATCGCCAGCTGCGCCTGCTGCAGGACCTGCGCAAGGCCATCGCCCGCAACGAACTGATCCTGCATTACCAGCCCAAATTTCCGGCCGCGGGCGCACCGGCCACCGGGGCCGAGGCGCTGCTGCGCTGGCAGCACCCGGAGTTGGGGCTGCTGGCACCGGATGTCTTCATTCCGATCGCCGAACGCAGCGGCCTTATCCTGCCGATCGGTGACTGGGTACTGGACCGGGCCTGCGCGCAACTGCGGGCATGGCACGATGCCGGGCATGCGGAATGGACCATGGCAGTGAATCTCTCGCCGTTGCAGTTTGCCTCGCCGGCACTGCTGGACAGCGTGCGCGAGGTGCTGGAGCGGCACCGGATCGAACCGGCACGGCTGACCCTGGAGATCACTGAAACCACGGCGATGAAGGACGTCGATGCCAGCTTGGCGATCCTCAGCGACCTGACCGCAATGGGCGTGCACATCGCCATCGATGATTTCGGTACCGGCTATTCCAGCCTGCTCTACCTCAAGCGGATGCCAGCCACCGAACTGAAGATCGACCGTGCGTTCGTGCACGACCTGGAAGGAAATGACGAGGACGCCGCCATTGTCTCGTCGATCATCGCGCTGGGCCGCACCCTGCAGCTGCAGGTGGTGGCCGAGGGCGTGGAGACCCAGGCGCAGCGCGAGTACCTGAGCGAGCTCGGCTGCGACCAACTGCAGGGCTACCATCTGGGCCGGCCGATGGAGGCCGAAGAGTTCCTGCGCCGGGTGGGGTGAGGCCCCGGTTTCGGGGTCAGAGCCCTTGCCGCAGGCATGGGCTCTGACCCCATCCACGCAACTCCATCCACGCATGGCGTGGATCTACCCGGCCCCCGGGGTCAGAGCCCTGCCCTGCGGACAGGGATCCGACCCCATCCATCCGCCAACAGAAAGGCCGCCCGAGGGCGGCCTTTCTGTGTGGCAACGTCGCGAGGACGTCAGTGCATCATGTGCACGTTCATGTTGTGCATGACCCACAGGGTGCCGATCACGATGATGCCGATCACCACGACGGTGAAGGCCGCAGCGTTGACGTTCCAGCGACTTTCCGAAGAGCGATCCAGGTGCAGGAAGAACACCAGGTGGACCAGCATCTGCAGCACCGCGGTGACTGCGATCACCACACCGTTGACGGTGCGCGAGAAATCGCCCGACATCACCATCCAGAACGGGATGACGGTCAGCACCACCGCCAGCACGAAGCCGATCAGGTACGACTTCACGCTGCCGTGGCTTTCGCCGCCGGTGCCGTGGTCGTGTGCATGGTTGTCATGTGCCATTACAGCGCTCCATTGAGGTAGACGACGGAGAACACGCCGATCCAGATCAGGTCCAGGAAGTGCCAGAACAGGCTCAGGCACGCCATGCGGGTCTTGTTGGTCGGGGTCAGGCCGTACTTCTTCAGCTGCACGAACATCACCAGCAGCCACAGCAGGCCGGCGCTGACGTGCAGACCGTGGGTACCGACCAGGGCGAAGAACGCCGACAGGAAGGCACTGCGGTCCGGACCGTAGCCCTGATGGATCAGGTGCTGGAACTCCCACACTTCCATGCACATGAAGCCGAAGCCCAGCAGCCAGGTGATGCCCAGCCACAGGTACATCTGGCCCATCTGCTTGCGGTGCATGGCAATCATGCCCAGGCCGAAGGTCAGCGACGAGGTCAGCAGCAGCGCGGTTTCCCACGCCACGAACGGCAGCTCGAACAGGTCCTTCGCGGTGGGACCACCATCGGTACCGCCCGCCAGCACCACGTAGGTGGCGAACAGCGAGGCGAAGATGAGGCAGTCGCTCATCAGGTACACCCAGAAACCGAAGACGGTGTTGCCGCCGGTATCGTGGTGCTCGTGGTCGTCATGGCCATGGGCCGCCGCGTGCGCGGCGTGCCCGTGGCTCAGGGTCGAGGTATTGGTGCTCATGCCTTCAGCTCCGACTTCACCAGGCCCTGGGCTTCCAGGTGCTTGCGGTGTTCGTTCTCGATGCGTTCCACCTCGGCGGCCGGGACCCAGTAGTCCACGTCCTGGTCGAAGGTGCGGTAGATGAACGTGGCGATCATGCCGACGAAGCCGACGATGGCCAGCCACCAGATGTGCCAGATCATCGCGAAGCCGAACACCAGGCTGAAGGCACCGATGACAACGCCCGTGCCGGTGTTGCGCGGCATGTGGATGTCGGTGTACTTGGCCGGCTTCGGCCAGGCTTCACCCCGCTGCTTGCGCTCCCAGAAATCGTCCAGCTCGGTGACGTCCGGCAGGGTCGCGAAGTTGTAGAAGGCCGGCGGCGAAGAGGTTTCCCACTCCAGCGTACGAGCATCCCACGGATCGCCGGTCAGGTCGACGGTCTTCTTGCGGTCGCGGATCGACACGGCCACCTGGATGATCTGGCACAGGATGCCGGCGCCGACGATGAACGCGCCGCAGGCGGCAACCAGCAGCAACGGCTCGTAGGCCGGGTTCACCGTGCTCTGCAGGCGACGGGTCATGCCCATGAAGCCCAGCACGTACATCGGCATGAAGGTCACGTAGAAGCCGATGAACCAGCACCAGAACGCGCACTTGCCCCAGAACTCATTGAGGCGGAAGCCGAACATCTTCGGCCACCAGTAGGTGATGCCGGCGAACATGCCGAACACCACGCCGCCGATGATGACGTTGTGGAAGTGGGCGATCAGGAACAGGCTGTTGTGCAGCACGAAGTCGATGGCCGGGATCGCCAGCATCACGCCGGTCATGCCGCCGATGACGAAGGTGACCATGAAGCCGATGGTCCACAGCACCGGGGTGGTGAAGTGCACACGGCCGCGGAACATGGTGAACAGCCAGTTGAAGATCTTCACGCCGGTCGGGATCGAGATGATCATCGTCGTGATGCCAAAGAAGGCATTGACGTTGGCACCCGAGCCCATGGTGAAGAAGTGGTGCAGCCACACGATGAACGACAGCACGCCGATGCAGGCGGTGGCGTAGACCATGCCCTTGTAGCCGAACAGCGCCTTGCGCGAGAAGGTCGCGATGACCTCGGAGAACACACCGAACGCCGGCAGGACCAGGATGTACACCTCCGGGTGACCCCAGATCCAGATCAGGTTGATGTACAGCATGGCGTTGCCGCCACCATCATTGGTGAAGAAGTGCGTACCCAGGTAACGGTCCAGGGTCAGCAGCACCAGGGTGATGGTCAGCACCGGGAACGCGGCCACGATCAGCACGTTGGTCACCAGGGCGGTCCAGGTGAACACCGGCATCTGCATCAGCTTCATGCTCGGGGTGCGCATCTTGAGGATGGTGATGAAGAAGTTGATACCACTGAGCGTGGTACCCAAACCCGCCACCTGTAGACCCCAGATGTAATAGTCCATGCCGACGCTTGGACTGTATTCGATGCCCGACAACGGCGGGAACGCCAGCCAGCCGGTGGCAGCGAACTCACCGATCCACAGCGACAGCATGATCAGCACCGCGCCCGCCACGAACAGCCAGAAGCTGAGCGAGTTGACGAACGGGAACGCAACGTCACGCGCACCGATCTGCAGCGGCACGGCCAGGTTCATCAGGCCGGTGATCAGCGGCATCGCCACGAAGAAGATCATGATCACGCCGTGGGCGGTGAAGATCTGGTCGTAGTGGTGCGGCGGCAGGTAACCCTCGGAACCACCGACGGCGATGGCCTGCTGGGTACGCATCATGATGGCGTCGGAGAAACCGCGCAGCAGCATGACGAAGGCGACGATGAGGTACATCACGCCGATCTTCTTGTGATCCACCGAAGTGAACCACTCCTTCCACAGATAGCCCCACAGCTTGAACTTGGTGATCAGGGCGACGACGCCCAGGCCACCAAGAACCGCGCCGACCAGGGTGGTCAGCACGATCGGATCGTGGGGGATCGACTCAAGAGAGAGTTTTCCCAACATGTTCATTCTCCCGAACCCGCGTGGCCGGCATGGCCTGCGTGTTCGTGTTCGGTGGCATCCAGGTTTTCACCCGATTCCTTGGAATCATGCGCGTCACTCGGGGCGTGGCCCTCGTGCGCTTCATGGGTGGCGGCATCGGCAGCGGCGGCACCGGCATGCGAGTGCTTCATGCCGTAATGCTTGTTGTCGCCCATGTGCTTGGCGATGACCCAGTCGAACAGGCCTTCTTCGGTCTTGCCGAAGTAAGTGACCGGATACCACTCGGCGTTGCGTGCTTCACCCAGGGCCTTGAACGAGGCCTTGTCCAGGGTCTGCTCGCCGGCGCGGACCTGGTCCAGCCACTGGCGGTACTCGGCATCGGTGACCGAGTAGGCGGTGAAGTGCATCTTGGCGAAGCCCGCGCCGCTGTAGTGCGAGGACATGCCCGGGAATTCACCGGTCTCGTTGGCGATCAGGTGGAGCTTGGTCTCCATCGCAGCCATCGAGTAGATCATGCTGCCCAGGTGCGGGATGAAGAAGGCATTCATCACCGAATCGGACGTGATCTTGAAGTTCAGCGGGGTGTTGACCGGGAACTTGATTTCGTTGACGACCGCCACCTTCTCTTCCGGATAGATGAACAGCCATTTCCAGTCCAGCGAGATCGCCTCGATGGTGACCGGCTTGACGTCCGAATCCAGCGGACGATACGGGTCCAGTGCGTGCGACGAACGCCAGGTCAGGACCGCCAGCACCAGCACGATCATGCAGGGAATGGACCACACCACCACCTCGATCGCCGTCGAGTGGGACCACTTCGGCTCGTAACGGGCCTTGGTGTTGGAGGCGCGATACTTCCACGCGAACGTCAGGGTCATGATGATGACCGGGATGACGACCAGCAGCATGAGCACGGTGGCCGTGATCAGCAGGGTCTTCTCATCCTGGCCGATCTGGCCCTTCGGACTGAGGATGGCCACGGCATCGCAGCCGGTGAGCATCACCAGCAACGACAGCAGCAGGCCCGGGCGCAACCAGCGCCCAAGGGTTTTCAACGGAATCATCGGTCGATCCAATTGCGAGGGAATGCCGTTCCCCGTCCCTGCCTGTTCCGGCCAAAGCCGGTCCCACCGGTCCGGAAGACAGGCAGGGAGGTGGGGTCGAGTCAGCCTTTCAATTTTAGGCCGTCACCCACCATTTAAGAAAGGCATTGACATTGATCGAGCGCAGGAAAGGCCCGATTCTGGCTGCGACACGTTGTCGCACCGCGCGGGCGCGGCCAGCAGGACGCCTGCGGGCGGCATCCTGGCATCAGCTGCTGGCAGGTGGTCCGCCCTCGTTCGGCAAAGTCACCTGAACCTGTTCAGGCGTGCTGGCGGGTGCCTGGCGTGGGATGCTCGGCGCAGGAGGAAGGCCCGTGGACAAGATCGACTTCAGGAAGCGCGACGGGGCGCTCTATCAACCGCCCGCCGGCAGGTTCGTACGCGTGGATGTACCGCCCATTCCCTACGTGATGGTCGATGGTCGCGGCGACCCGAACACGGCCCCCGCCTACCTGCAGGCCGTCCAGTGGCTGTATTCGGTGAGCTATGCACTGAAGTTCGCGCTGAAGGCCGAAGGGCGCGACTACGTGGTGCCACCGCTGGAGGCGCTGTGGAGTGCCGAGGACCCGGCCAGCTTCCTCGCGCGGCGCAAGGATGAGTGGGCCTGGACCGTAATGATCCGCACGCCCGAGGGCATCGGCCCTGCACAGTGGCAGGCCGCGATCAGCAAGGCGCGCGCGAAGCTGGGAGAGGCGCCGCCCAGCCTCCGCCATGAAGTCCTTGCCGAGGGCCCCAGCCTGCAGACCTTGCACGTGGGCGCCTACGACGACGAGGGACCCGTCCTGGCGCAGCTGCATGACGAAGTGATGCCCGCACTGGGATACACCTTTGCCGGCCCCCATCATGAGATCTACCTGAGCGACCCGCGCAGGACCGACGCAGCGCGGTTGAAAACCGTGCTGCGGCAGCCGGTGCGACCGATCGGGACTGATGAGGACTCGCACACGTGACACAGGGAATCCCATGCGCCTGATCAGCCGACTGCTGCACTGGACCACCCTGCCCGCCGGGCGCCGCCTGATGGCCATGCTGGGTGCCGCGCTGGTGATCGTGCTGGCCTGCAATCCGGATCTGCTGCCGTTGTTGCCGGTCGTGGATGCGCTGGGGCTGGACGTGCTGATGCTGTTGCTGGGTGCGCAGGTGGTGGCGGTCCTGCCTTGGGTGCGGGAGCGGGCCGCGCGCGGAACCAGAGTGCTCGCACGCCTGCTGATCGCCGCATCGGCGGGAGCAGCAGGTGGTTATCTCCGGCAGCTGGCGTGGTGGCTGGCGCGGGACGCGGTGATGGCAGGCCGTTGATGGAATCCCGCTGCTAGACGCCCAAACAAAAGCCCCGACCTGAGCCGGGGCTTTTCATGCAACTGGTGCCGGAAACAGGAGTCGAACCTGCGACCTACGCATTACGAATGCGCCGCTCTACCAACTGAGCTATTCCGGCCTAGCTGGGCATTGTAGGACTACAAGCAACATGCGGTCAATGGCTGCGCATCTACCCTCTTCATGGGCCAACAAGCCGCTACCAGCTACTGATAGTGGCTTTCACGGATGACCTTGGAACATCGCTGGTCGAGATCAACATGAAATGACTTCAGTCCACCTTCTGGCAGCAGAACCCTGTCATGGACGTGCTGGACTGAGAAGCCAATATCTGCGGTGCCGGAAGACTCCTCCGCAATGCGATACATCTCCCGTCTCCATCCCCTCGTCTCTTGAACGTAAGTCTCGATTGTTGTCACGCATCGTTCTAGCCCTTCCCACCCCTTCTCGCCTCGGGACTCCTCCGCTGCACAGCCGCCCGCCATCAGCAATGGAAACAGCAGCTCAACTTTCAAGGTGACTAAGCGTTTCATCTGCGCCCCTCAATGATAGGTATGAAAACGCACACCCCTCATGACTTCCAATCATCTCAGCGATGTCTCCACCCGGTTCGCACACACCCGCCCCTCGGCGAAATCCCGCAGGTTCCCCAGCGTGATTGCCGAGATCTCCTGCAGCGCCTCTACGGTGAAGAAGCCCTGGTGGCCGGTCACCAGCACGTTGGGGAAGGTCATCAGGCGCTGGAAGGCCTCGTCGTCGATGATCTCGCCGGACAGGTCCTGGAAGAACAGCGCGCTTTCCTGCTCGTAGACGTCGATGGCCAGATGACCCAGCCGCCGCGACTTCAGCGCGCGGATCACCGCATGGGTATCGACCAGCGCGCCGCGCGAGGTGTTGACCAGCATCGCGCCGGTCTTCATCCGCGCCAGTGAGGCGTCGTTGATCAGGTGCTGGGTATCGGGCGTCAGCGGGCAATGCAGCGACACGATGTCGGCGCGCGCCAGCAGTTCATCCAGCCCAACCATGTCGCCCACGCCGGCGAAGGCCGGCGATGGATACGGGTCATGCCCCAGCACGGTGCAGCCCATGCCGTGGAAGATGCGCGCGGTAGCCAGGCCGATCTTGCCGGTGCCGACGATGCCGACCGTGCGCCCGTGCAGGGTGCGCCCGAGCAGGCCATCGAGCATGAAGTTGCCCTCGCGCACGCGATTGTAGGCGCGATGGGTCTGCCGGTTGAGCGTCATCACCAGCGCCAGCGCGTGCTCGGCCACGGCTTCGGGGGAATAGACCGGCACCCGTGCGACGAACAGCTCCAGCGCTTTCGCGGTGGCCAGGTCCACATTGTTGAAGCCGGCGCAGCGCAGCAGGATGGCGCGTACGCCCAGCGCATGCAACGCGTGCAGAACCGGCGCGTCGAGGCGGTCGTTGACGAACACGCATACCGCGGCGCAGTCCTGTGCCAACGCAGCGGTATGCACGTCCAGCGCGGCATCGAAGTACACGAATGCAAAGCCCTGCCCGGCCGCATCGCGCTGGTTGGCCTCGTCGAGGAAGCGACGATCGTAGGGGCGGGCACTGAAAACGGCGATCTGCATGGACAGGCCTGGCTGGAATTCCCTGCCGACCATACCGCAGCACCTGCCCTGATGGGATGGTCCCGGCGATACGGATATCGCCGGGACCGAGTGCCCCTTAGAACCGGTAGCCCAGGCCCAGCATCACGCCGTTCTGGATCTGCCCGTCGCGGCGCTCACCCACGTAGTCGGCCATGATCGACAGGCGCTCGCTGGCACGGCTGGTCACGCCCAGGTTCCAGGCCAGCACCTGCTCGCCCACGGCCTGGCTGCTGGCACCAAACACCAGGTCCGGGGCCGCAGCAAAGCCGGTGCTGTAGCGCGCCTGCGAATCGCCCAGCTCCTTCTGCCAGACCACGCGGGCACGCGGGGTAATGCGCTCACCGTTGTTGCCTTCGAAGGTCTTGAACAGCTGCAGGCCGGCACCCACACGAATGCTCTCCAGGCTGCCGCTGCGGCCCACCAGCGCACCGGCGCCCTGCCCTTCATTGAAACGGGTGGCCGAGGTCCGTGCGTAGTCCACCACCGGCAGCAGCGGCTGGATCACCAGGCCCTTTCCAGTGGTGAAGGAGAACGCATGCTCCACCCGTGCCGAGATGGCATCGTTGCTGTACTTCGCGCGCAGAGGCTGCTGCAGCCCATCAATGCCGCCGACACTGCGGCGGGTGTCATGCCGCAGGTCGGTGTAGCGCACGGCAGCCGACAGGTAGCCCCGCGAATAGGTCGCATCCAGGTAGCCGCCCACATCCAGCGCGCGTACGTCGCCACTGAAGCCGGAGCCGTCGCTGGCCTTGGTCGACATGTCGGCGGCGGCCACGCTCACGCCGAGGGTCACGCGGTCATCGGCCACGCGGGTGTCGGCACCGACCACGATGCCGCCGATGTTATGGCTCAGGCCGGCCACGCCGCCGTCGGCATCGATGCGGCCATGGCTGGCGAAACCGCGTGCCCACAGGCCATGGCTGCGCCCCGCCACGCGGCTGTCGCCAGCAGCCTCGCCCGCCGGCTCGACCAGATGCATGGCCAGCTGGCTGAACAGGCTGCCATGGCGCATGCCCGGCTGCGCCGACACCGACTGCGCCGCCTGCGAAGCCAACCCGTCTGCATCGCCGCCACTGCGCATCGCTGCCTGGTGCTGCTGCACCACGTTGCCGATGCTGCCGATCAGTGCATTGTCGGCCAGGCGCAGGCTGGCATGCGCATCACCGCGCAGGGCGCCAGCCTGCTGTGCGATCACATCGCGGTCGCTGAACTGCAGCGCGCCGAGCAACGACTTCAGGCCGCTGTCCTGGCGGTCCGCTGCAGCGGCCAGCGCGCGCCCCAGGCCGTCGCCGGAGGTGCCGTTGGCGAACAGGCCCAGCTGATCGAAGCCCGGGTTGGCGGTCAGCCACAGGCCGTCGGCGGTCTGGTTGACGTTGAAGCTGAGCAGCGAATTGTGGCGCGGGCGGAACACTTCACCGGCCGTGATGCTGGCGCTGTAGCCGGCATCGCCCAGCCGCACGGCATCCTGGAAGCCCCCCTGGTAGATCGGTCCTTCCACCAGGTCGCGACGGTAGGTGCCGGCATAGAAGCCCTGGGCCACGTTCAGCGCCAGATGTGCGCCCTGCGCGATCACCAGCGCACCCTCCTCGGAGCCGCCATCGTAGAAGCTGCCGACGCGCAGGCGGCCACTGCTGGTACCACCGGTTTCGGTAACATCGAACAGCACCTGCCCGCCGGGCATGATGTTGACGTAGCCGTGGGTCACCAGATCACCACCACGCGGCATCAACGTGCCGAACACGCGCAGGCGGTTGAAGCCGTCTTCGCGGTAGGACGGGCCGGTGCCATCCAGCAGCGCATCGCTGTCGGTGCCGACCGATGCGATATCACCATGGCCGACCACGATGCTGCCCGGCATCACGCGCAGCTCGGGGGTGCGCAGCGCACCACCCTCCAGTGCGATGGTGCCGTTGTCCACCAGAATGAAATCGGCGCCAGTGGTTTCGGCGGTGCGCCAGGTAGCGCCATTGCTGACACGGATCACGCCCGCCGAACTGGCCAGGGTTGAGGCATCCAGATCGGCCAGCCGCAGCTGACCGCGCAGTTCATTCTGGACGTCGGGATCGGCGAGCAGCTGCTGCAACGACTGCGCGCCGATACCGTTCGCCCCCCCCGTGGAGACGTTGTACAGGCTCACCGCGTAGTTGATGTAGGTGCTGGCCCAGTCGGTGTTCCAGCGCGCGAAATCGTCGTCGACGAAGGCCTGCAGCTGGCGTGCGGTGCGCAGGTAGCCCGGGTTGATGTCGCCGCTGACGTTGCTGGTGACATGCAGGGTGTCGCCCGGATCGCGATAGCCTGCCGTGTTGATGATGTTGTTGCCGCGGATGTCCTGGCCCGGGAACGACTCCAGCTTGCTGCCGCTGCCATCCGGATCGAAGGTGACCGACGTACCCGTGGTGCGCGCCGGGTCGCGGAATACCAGCAGGCCATTGGGTTGAACCACTTCATACATCGCCTTGTGCAACAGGCCCGCATCCATGCCGCCGCCGTAGTTGCCTGTGTAGATCTGGGTCATGCGCGCTGACGGCGCATAGGTGATCTTGCCGCCACTGCTGGCGGCGTGGATCTGCACCGAGTCGATCAGTGGCAGATCGCCGCCGAGGTAACGGTTGACGCCACCGGACTGCATGATCGAGCAGGACGAGATGCAGTGGCCGGACACGATGGTGTCCAGGCCCTGGGTGCGGATCACCGCCTGCAGCCACTCGCCGGCGATCAGCGCGCCACCATTGGATGTGCGCAGCACGACTTCGCGGATCGGACGGCCTTCAGCCTGTGCCTTGGCCAGCAGCGCGGGCAGCGCCACCACGTCGGCGACGGTGACGCCGCCGCTGAGGAAGACGCGATCGTCCCGCACGTGATAATTCATTGCCATGACGTCATCAACCGCCGCCATGGCGGTGATGCCCATCAGCCCGGCCAGGGCCAGGCTCAACTTCGAATGCTTCATGTGTTCTCTCTCCACCCGCAACACACGGGTCAGGAGTTCAACGTCCGGGCGGCGCAAACTCCCCCAGCGCACCAGCCCCCGAAACATGAATGCATTCACAATGGAATCAGGGGCCATGCACACTCTTCCCCATCCGGTCATCGTCGCGTAAAACTCGAAGACGCACCCGCCACCGACGCCCGAGGCCAGCCCTGTCCACCCCCTCTCCTCTGATCCATCGCGCGCCGGACCTGTCCGTGCCGACGGACGCGTTCATTGCGTTCGTACGGGAAGAACGCGCGCCGTTGTGCGCTTTCCTGCGCACGCGCGGCGTTGGGCCGGAGGATGCCGAGGACATCGCGCAGGACTGCATGGAGCGGCTGATCCGCTATCGCGCGCACAGTGCCGACGAGCTGCGGTTGCTGCTGTATCGTATCGCCCGCAACCGCCTGGCAGACCGTGGCCGCTCGTCGCAGTCGCGGCCACACCTGTCCCTTGCCGAACACGATGGCGGCGACGAGCCCTCCAGCACGTCGCCCGATCCATTGCGCCAGGCCGAGTCCGGGCAGATGCTGTCCCTGCTGCGGCAGGCCCTGTTCAAGCTGCCCGAGCGCGCGCGCGAGGTGTACCTGCTCAACCGGATCACCGGCATGAGCTATACGCAGATCGCGCGGCACTGTGGAATCACCGCCAAGACCGTGGAAAAACATATCGCCCGCGCCCTGCAGGGCCTGCGCCAGGAACTCGGATCGGATCCGCTGCACAACGACAGGGACAACGGATGAGTCACGCCAGCCCCAGGGAAGACACCCTGCTGTTTGAACGCGCCAGCGCCTGGGTGGCGCGGCTGGAGGCTCCGGACTGCACGCCGGGCGAGCGAGAGAGGTTCGAGGACTGGCTGGCCGAGGACCCGGCCCATGTCAGCGCCTGGATCCAGGCCGAGACCCTGTTCCAGCGGGGCGAAGAACTGGCCGCTGACCCGTGGCTGCGCACCGCCGCAGCACGTGCGGCACGGCCGGCACAGCGTCGCTGGCTGCCGGCAGTGGCCGCTGCCGCAGGCGTCTGCCTGGCCATCGGGATCGGCTGGATGGTCGCCATCGACGGCAACCCCACGCCGCTGCGCTATGCCAACGATTCCCACCAGCCCCGGCAGCAGACGCTGGCCGATGGCAGCGTGGCCACGCTGGATGCGGGCACCACGCTGCATGCCCGATTCGGTTGGCGCCATCGCAACCTGGTGCTGGAACGGGGCCGCGTGCAGCTGCAGGTCGCACCGTCGAGCAAGGCGCTGCAGCTGCGCGCCGGCGACAGCACCATCCGCGACATCGGCACCACCTTCCAGGTGGAGCGCCTGAACGACGGCCTGGTCGAAGTCGCACTGCTGGAAGGTGCGGTGGAAGTCAGCAATGGGGGAACCCAGCACACCCTGGCACCCGGCCAGCAGCTGCAGGTGCTGCCCTCGGGCCGCTTCCAGCCCGGCCCGGCGCTGTCGTCCAATGCCGCTGCCGAAGGCTGGCTGAAGGGACAGCTGGTGTTCGATGCCACGCCGCTGTCGATCGTGGTCGAGCGCATGAACCGCTACGGCCGCACGCCGCTGGTGATCGCCGATCCCGAGATCGCCAGCCTGGCCGTGAGTGGCACCTTCCGTGCCGGCGATGCGCAGGAACTGCTGTCGGCGCTGGAACTGGGCTGGTCGGTGGCTGGCCAGACGCGACCGGATGGCGCGCTGGAACTGCGCCGCACGTACTGAGGAGGCCTGCAGTGAAGGCAGTACCGGGCGCGCTGCGGGAGGGGCTGCTCTGCACCCTGTTCTGCTTCGCGCTGAGCATCGCCGCGCTGCCCTCTGCCGATGCAGCCGAACAGGCCGGCACCCTGGAGGTCCATGTGGGTTCAGGCCCACTCGCACCGGCCCTGCAGCAATGGGCGCGCCAGAGTGGCATCGCCCTGCTGTTCGATGCGCGTGAACTGGATGGCCTGCGCACGGCCGGCACCCATGGCCAACGCGATGCGGCCACGGCCCTGAAGGAACTGGTCGCCGGCATGCCGGTGACCATCCTGCGCACGCCTGCCGGTGGATTCGTCGTCCGCCGCACCCGGCCAGCACCGCCATCGCCCCCGCCGGTCGCGACGCGTGCGATGCCCGCGGTACCGGCGCCGGGCAGGGTGCCCGAGACGCCACCGCAGGTGGAGCTGGCGCCGATCCATGTCACCGGCAGCCGGCTGCCGCGCACCTCCGTGCAGACCACGCTGCCGGTGACCATCATCGACCGCGATGACATCCTGCGCAGCGGTTACGGCAGCCTGTTCGACCTGCTGCGGCACTTGCCGGGCATGAACGGCCACCCGGCAATGAGCACCTCGCGCAGTGGCGATTCGCAGTACCTGCCGGTGGGTGCGGCCACCACCACCAGCCTGGACGGCATGGGACCGCGTGCGACCTTGTTCCTGGTCAATGGCCGGCGCCTGCCACGCTATCCGATGGTGTCGCTGGAACAGGGCGGGCTCACCGACCTGGGGGGCATCCCGCTCAGCTTCGTCGAGCGCATCGAACTGGTGCGTGGCGGTGCGTCGGCCATCTATGGAGCCGACGCGATGTCCGGCGTGGTCAACATCATCCTGCGTGACCAGGCCGATGGCCCTGAAGCCATGCTGCAGACCGGCCTGAGCGGGCGCGGCGACGCCGGCCAGTATCGCCTGCAGGCGGCCACCGGTGGCGTGCGGGACGGAGGGGACCGCTGGTTCGCTGGCATCGACCTGCATCGCATCGACCACGTGGCCGGCGATCGCCGCGAATGGCATGCGGAAACCTCGCAGTACCTGATCGGCGCGTTCCGCGATGGACGCTACTGGCCGGCAACGCGCTGCGAAGGGCCATTGAAACGGCGCGATGGTGCCTGCTGGTTCGACAGCGCACGCCCGCGTTCGCTGCAACCGGCCTCGGACACCGCCTCGGCCTACCTGCGCTATCGGCATGAGCGCGGCGAAGGTCGCTACGCCTACGCCGAGGCGCGGGCCAGCCACAACCGGCAACGCTTCGACCTCGGCCCGACCGCCGTAGCCATCGGGCTTTATGGGTTCACCTTCAACAGCGTGCTGCGCGAAGCCGGCAACGTGCGTCCGCATGTACGTGCCACCGATGCCGACGTCACCTTCGGCATGGGCCGCGACCAGGGCCGCCGCAGCTGGGATGCCGGCATCAGCGCACAGCGCAGCGATGTCACCCTGACGACGTCCGGCACCGTGCGCGCCCAACCACTGCTGCGCGCTGCCGAGACGCTGGATTTCCTGCCCGGCTTCACCTCGTTGCCGGCAGAGACCGCCGCGCAGTTGTTCCCTTCGATCCGCAACCGCGGGCGCACCGAGCAGTGGCAGGGCTGGTGGGGCATGCAGCGCGAGTTGATGCCATTGGCCGGCGGTGCTGCACAAGTGGCCACCGGCATCGACCTGCGCCAGGAACGCTGGACGTCGCATCCCGACGCGCTGCTGAGCCAGGGCGACCTGGCGCTGGGCCTGCCACAGGAACAACGCCACCTGTCACGCCGCAGTGGCGGTGCCTACGCCGAACTCGGCCTGCCATTGGCGCGCACGCTGCGCATGGACCTGGCAGCACGCTGGGACCGCGATGGCGATTACCAGGCTTTCTCGCCCCGCGTGGGCGTACGCTGGAGCCCGACACCGCAGTGGTCATTCCTGCTTGCCACCGGGCGCGGCTACCGGGCCCCCAGCCTGTTCGAGCAACGGCGGCCGCCGGGCTATTTCGGCGCGATCGAACTACCCGCCTCCAGCGCACTGCCCAACTGCGCGCAGAGCAACGGCAACGGACGCTGCAGCGTAACCGTGGACGTGGTGGAGAACGATGCGCTGAAAGCGGAGCGGTCGCGCAGCCATTCCCTGGGTGCGACCTGGACACCGACCGATGCGTTTTCACTGTCGCTGACCCACAACATCGTCGAACTGCGCAACGAGATCCTGGCCCTGCAACCGGCCGACGCAGTGTGGAATTCAAGCACGTGGGAGTTGGACGAGGACGGCAACCTGCACAACCTGCGCCTGTCCTTCGACAACATCGGCCGCACCACGTCGCGCAACCTTGTTCTGCGCGGGGAGTACCACATCGACACCGGCAGCACCGGCCAGTGGCTGTTCTCGCTCGATGCGCTGAAGCAGCAGGAACTGCGCCGCGAGCGTGGCCACGAAGCGACGGTGGACCTGCGTGGCCATGTCACGCCAGCGATGGCCGCCGTGCTCAATGTGCAGTGGCAGAACAGCAACTGGGACATCGCCCTGCGCGGCAACCAGGTAGGGCGCACGCGTGCTTGGCTGCCCGGTGCGGAATGCCCGGAGGAACAGCGCGAGCAGAACCATTGCATGAATCCGCGGCAGCTGCGCTGGAACCTGCACCTGGCAAGGCGGCTGGGGCCGCGCGTGGTCGCCGCGCTGGACGTGCACAACGTGCTCGACACGCAACCGGTGAACTACCTGGTCGGCAATGGCGGCCAGATGCCGGGGCTGGACGATCCACTTGGCCGCTACTTCCTGCTGACCCTGCAGATCCGCTGAGCGTAGTACCCTACGCGCCCTGTTCCATCGGTCCCCCACCACCCCATGAAGGCCTATCTCTGGTTCTGGGGCGCGTTCCTGCTGTTCTTCGCGTTGCCCTTCCCCTGCATCCTCTACTTCGGCACGTCGTGGCCGGTGCCACTGGCCGACCGCAGCGCGCCATGGCTGGCCCTGCTGCTGCTCGCCCTGTCGCTGGCCCTGTGGCTCGCGTTGCTGCTCGCCTTCCTGCACTACCTGCTGCTGGGCCCGCCGCGCGCGCTGCATCGGGTGCGCACCATCCTGGCCGACGGTGAGCCGCGTGATGCGTTGATCGAACAGGCCGAGCAGACCGGCGTGCACGTGCGCGGCTTCGCGCAGTGGAGACTGAAGCTTGGCTTCCAGAACCTGTCCGGCACGCCGATCAATGAACAGATGCTGGTGGTGGACAGCAAACCGCAGCTGCAGCGTTTCGTGGCCGGCCAGCGCATCGAGGTTCGCCTGAGCCGGACGCCGGGTGCGTTCCCCAATGTGGTGCTGGAGGGCGCCCAGCCCGAACTTGATGTCGCCAGCCTCTGGCGCCGCGGCGCCGGCGCGGTCATCGGCATCGTCGTGGTTGCCAGCGCCTACGTTCTCGCCTATCGGCTGCAGAGCGAGGGCCTGGGCTGGACGTTCATGTCCTTCGGCCACCCACTGCTGGTGTGCCCGCTGGTGTTGTGCGGCTACGCCCTGGGCCTGCGCGTCCTGGGGCGCCTGCTGCAGGCCGATGCACGCGGAGACGCGCTGAAGTACCGCGGCATCGGCGTGGATGCGAAGGTGCTGAAGCTGCGCCAGACCGGCACCTACCTCAACGAGCAGCCGCAGGTGGAGTTCCAGCTGGAGTACACCGACCGCGAAGGTGGCATACAGCAGGTGAACGTGCGCCGCTTCATCCCGTTGATCGAGCTGGCCAACCTTCCACGCGAGCAGGTCACGCTGCTGTACGACCCGGAAGATCGCGGCAACGTTCGCCTGGAGGGTGTATGAAGCAGCCCCCCTCGACGCGACTGGTATTTTCGATGGTGCTGCTGTTGCTGGCCGGCGTCGCCGTTGCCGGCGGGGCACTGCAGACCCTTGCCGAAACGATGGGCCATTCGGTGCAGGATGACCGCGCAACCACGCCGATCACCACGCCTCCACCGCGCGAGCGGCCTGCTTCGGCCGCACCGATTCCCGAACCGCGGTCGATGCCGATGCCCGAACGCAGCAACCGCTTGTTCGATGCGGACTACCTGCTGGCCGCCCGCCAGGCACTGGAACAGATGCCAGCCCTGGCCGGGCACCGGTTGATGGTGTTCCACAGCATCCACTTCTACGACGACGGCCGCATCAATCTGGATCTGGTCGATCCGCAGCAACCCACGCACGTGGACAGCTACCACTTCGAGCGCGGCCAGTGGCGCAAGGGCGGGCCGGTCGATCCGCAGCGCTTCGCGCCCACCATTACCCTGCGCCGCAGCAGCACGGCGCTGGCCAACATCGATTTCGAGGCGGTGCCACGCGTGGCCCAGGCGCTGCAGGCACAGCGGAACGCGCTGATGGCCACGCCGGGTGACGTCGGCCACGTCTATGTGATCGTGCGCAAGGGCGGCAGGCTGGTGTGGCTGCCGGACGAGGTCGCCGGCGATCGCCAGTCCGCACGACTATCGTTCGACGCACAGGGTCGTTCCGGCCACGCGAACCGACGATAGTCAACGCAAAAAGGGGACGGAGGGGATTAAGTCGCATGTGCCTTGGTGCGGTCTGCGACTTAATCCCCTCCGTCCCCTTTTTCTATTTCACCGAACGGGCGATGGCGTACTGCGCGCCGTAATAGGTGGACAGCACCAGCAGGCTGGCCAGTGGCAGGCCGCCGGCGAAGCGGTCCCAGGCCAGCAGCGAATCGCTGGCCACGAACAGCAGCGCACCGACGGCAGCCCAGGGCGCACTTCGGGCTTCCACGGCAGGCTGCGGGCTGCGCCATTGCCGTGCCAAGGCCAACACCGCCATCGAGGCCAGCACCACCACGTACGCCAGCACCGGCATACGCATCGGTGCAGGCAGGTGCGGCCACAGCCCAAGCACATTGAGTACAGCGAACGCACCGAGCAGGATGCTGGCGGCGAGCAGGCCACGCCCGGCACGCAGGCCCTCACGGAAGGCGACGATGTAGCAGAGGTGCGCCAGCAGGAAGGCCACCAGCCCCGGTACGAACGCGTCCATCGGCAACATCAGCGCGATGTCACCCAGGCACGACAGCAGCATGCCGGCCAGCACCGCGCGCCGGTAGGACGGCTGCGCAGGATCACGCACCCGCCAGGCGATGGCAGCGATCAGCAGCGTGGTCGCCGGCTTCGCCAGCCAATGCAGCCAGCGCCCGTCACCGTGAAAGAGCGCGCCGACGATGGCGAGGATCGCCATCAACAGGATCACGCCATCGCGGGCGCGCGGTTTCATCGCGCCTTCCACAGGTCCGCCAGGCGGTCAGGCTTGCCGGCGATACGCTCCAGCACCGGATACTGCAGGCCACCGTGGTAGTCGATGTTCATCGTCTCGATGCGGTCGAACTGCTTCACCAGCAGGACGATCGGCGCCTTGTCCTTGGCCGCCGTCGCCACCGCATCCTTCAAGCGCTGGCTGCTGTACTCGCGCCCGCCAACCGCAATCACCTTCATGCCGGGTGCAAGACCGGCGTTGAACGCCGGGCTGTCCCAGATCACGTCGCCGACCACGCCGCTGTCGAGCACGGTCGCGCCCAGCGAATAGGCCAGCAGTGCGGCCTTGGCACGCTTTTCCTGCGCCTTGTAGGCGTCGTTCGGGGTATCGCGGTAGACCAGCTTCCAGCCCGCCAGTTCCAGCCCCCCGGTCAACGAACCGTGGCCGTCCAGGCGCCCGCGCAGGAACGTCGTCCAGTCGTACGGCACGATGCCGTTCAAGGTCGCCACCACGTCGTCGAAGGTGTAGGGGTTGACGTCCCAGTCACCGTTGCCAACCCCGAAGAAGGCGCGCGCGAAGTCATCCAGGCTGCGGCGGTTGCCGCTCAGCTCGCGCAGCTTGCCCTCCACTTCCAGCCACAGCATCTGGCCACCGGAGTAATAGTCTTCGCTCATCTGGTAGTTGCGGTACGGCAACGTCCGGCGCTGGGCGATGGTCGGGTCGTTGGTGGTGTCCTGCAACGGGCGCCAGGCCAGGCCCGGGCGGCCGCGATCATAGGTCGCGGCCACATTGGCCAGCATGTCGCGCGCCTGCGCCGTCGACCACAGCCCCGAGCGTGCCGCCAGCACCTGTCCCCAGAACTGGGTCTGGCCTTCGTAGACCCACAGCAGGCTGTCGCCCATCGGCGTGTTGAAGTTGGCGGTGGTCAGGTCAGCGCCACGCCGGTACTTGCCGTTCCAGGAATGGGTGTACTCGTGCGGTAGCAGATCGCGCATCCAGGCGTTGTCGTCCCACTCGGTGAAGTAACCCGGGTCGGCACTGTTCTCGCTGGAACGGTGATGCTCCAGGCCGATGCCACCAAGACGGTCGGTCAACGCCAGCAGGAATTCATAGTGGTTGTAGTGGCGCGCACCGTAGAGCTTGTCGGCCTGCCGCACCAGTGCGCGGTGCAGGGTGATCTGTGCCTCGCTCGGCTTCAGCGACTTGGCCTCGTCGGCAAACACATTGAGGTGCACCGGCACCTTCGCGCCCGGATCGAGATCGATGCGCTGGTAGTGCTCGCCGGCAAACAACGGCGAATCGACCAGGTGGTCATAGGAGATCGGCTTGAACACCACGGTATCGCCGTCGCGGCGCGCGGTTTCCAGCGCAGTGGCAAACGACCAGCCCTTGGGTAGGATCACGCTGGCCTGCGCCTGCAGGTCGCGTGTATCGACGCCGGCCGGATACAGCGAGTTGGCATTCCACTGCAGGTTGAGCATCTCCGGGGTCATCACCACCCGGCCTTGGCTGCCGCCCTGCGAGGACAGGAAGTCGAAGTGGGCGACGATCTCGCTGACGCCCTCGGGCACGTCTACCTTGAACGCATAGACGTTGTACTGGTCGCGCTGCCAGGCCAACGGCTTGCCGTTGGCGGTCACGCGCAGGCCGGCCAGCTTGTCGATCGGGCCGGTGGGCGAATGGTTGCCGGGAATCCACTGCGGGTACAGCAGGGTCATCGGACCGGGTTTGACCGGTACGGTGGCGGTCACCTTGAAGATGCGGCGAGCGAGATCGCGCGCATCCACATCGATGCGCAGCAGGCCTGGGGCTGCGGCATCACCCGATGGCGAGGCCTGCGCCAGCGCGGGCGTGGCGGCCAGCGCGAACAGCAACGACATCGCCAGGGCTCGGGTCTTCATCGGCAACTTCCAGCAGCGGAGAATCCTCCGATGCTAGGCCTGTGCGGTGCCCTGCCCCATGGCCAAAGGTCATGGGCGGTGCGCCCATCAGTGCATGCCAAAGGCGTGCGAACCAAGGTTCGCACCCACCTTGTGCAGTTCTCACCCACCAGGGGCAGGCCCGGTCAGTCGACCAGGCGCAGACGCAGTTCCTTCGGCAACGCGAACACCATCGATTCCGGTTCGCCTTCCAGCTCGCCCACGCCGGTTGCACCCAGCTCGGCCAGGCGCGCCAGCACGCCATCGACCAGTACCTGCGGCGCCGAGGCGCCAGCGGTCACGCCGATGTGCTGCTTGCCCACCACCCACGCCGGGTCGATCTCGTGCGCACCGTCGATCAGGTACGACTCCACACCTTCACGGCGGGCCAGTTCGCTCAGACGGTTCGAGTTGGAGCTGTTCGGCGAACCGACCACCAGCACCAGGTCGCAGCGCTTGGCCAGGTCGCGCACGGCGTCCTGGCGGTTCTGCGTGGCGTAGCAGATGTCGTCGTTCTTCGGGCCCTGCATCGCCGGGAAACGCTCGCGCAGCGCATCGATGATGCCGCGCGTATCGTCCACCGACAGCGTCGTCTGGGTGGTGTAGGCGAAGTTGTCCGGCTGGTTGATGTGCAGCGTGGCAACCTGCTCGACATCCTCGACCAGGTAGATCTGGCCGGTACCGGCTTCGCGGTTCCACTGGCCCATGGTGCCTTCCACTTCCGGGTGACCGGCATGGCCGATCAGCACCACGTCACGGCCGGCACGGCAGTGGCGGGCGACTTCGAAGTGGACCTTGGTCACCAGCGGGCAGGTCGCGTCGAACACCTTCAGGCCACGGCGCTCGGCTTCCTGGCGCACGGCCTGGGAGACGCCATGCGCGCTGAAGATCACCGTGTTGTTGTCCGGAACCTCGTCGAGCTCTTCGACGAAGATCGCGCCGCGCTGCTTCAGGTCGTCGACCACGAAGCGGTTGTGCACCACTTCATGGCGGACGTAGATGGGCGCGCCCAGCGTTTCGATCGCGCGCTTGACGATCTCGATCGCACGATCGACACCGGCACAGAAACCACGCGGGTTGGCGAGCAGCACATCCATCAGTTCAATCTCCCGGCAGCGGCCGGCTTACGGTTTCGGATTGGCATTATCCGCCTTTTTGGCGGACTTGCCGTCGAACAGGCCAAACAGGGCGATGCCGATGGCACCCACCACGATGGCCGAATCGGCGATGTTGAACGAGGGCCAGGTATAGCTGCCCACGTACCACTGGATGAAATCGACCACATGGCCGTGCACCTGGCGGTCGATCACGTTGCCGATGGCACCGCCGATGATCAGCGCATACGGCACCGCGGCCTTCCAGTTGCCACGGGCGGTGCCGCGCAGCCACCAGGCCATCAGGCCGCTGATGGCGATCGCCAGCGCGGTGAAGAAGTACTTCTGCCAACCACCGGCGTCACTCAGGAAACTGAACGCCGCACCGGTGTTGTAGGTGCGGTACCAGTTCCAGAAGCCGTCGATGACCACCACCGGCTGGAACTCCGGCAGGCTCGACAGCACCCAGGCCTTGGACCACTGGTCCAGGCCGATGATGGCGGCCGACAGCAGCAGCCAGACCAGGGCGTTCGGATGCGGACGGGACGCGGCCATCAGAACCAGCTCCGCACTTCACCGGCACCGGTGATGTTGCTCACGCAGCGGCCGCACAGTTCCGGATGGTCGGCGTTGCTGCCGACATCGGCGCGATGGTGCCAGCAGCGCACGCACTTGGTCTTGGTGGTCGGCTGGGCGCTGACGAACACCTCGTCGGTGGTCGCCGGCCGCACCTGCACGTCGCCGCTGATGAACAGGAAGCGCAGTTCATCGGCCAGCGGCTGCCACTTCGCGGCCTGCTCTTCGCTGGCGGCGATGGTGATTTCCGCTTCCAGCGCGGCACCGATCGCGCCGTTTGCACGCATCGGCTCGAGCACCTTGGCCACCTGCTCGCGCACAGCCAGCAGCTGGTCGAAATCGGCGGCGTTGAGCTGGGCACCGGCCGGCAGCGGCGCCAGGCCGTCGTACCAGGTGGTGAACAGCACATGGCCGGCACGTTCGCCCGGCAGGTAGCCCCACAGCTCGTCGGCGGTGAAGGTCAGGATCGGCGCCACCCAGCGGGTGAACGCTTCGGCGATGTGGTACATCGCGCTCTGTGCCGAACGGCGACCGTGCGAATCGGTCGGCATGGTGTACAGGCGGTCCTTGGTCACGTCCAGGTACAGCGAGCCCAGATCCACGCTGCAGAAGTTCAGCAGCAGCTGCACGATCTCGGCCATGTTGTAGCCGTCGTAGGCCGTCTTGATCTTCTCCTGCAGCTCCCAGGCGCGATGCACGATCCAGCGGTCCAGCGCGACCATCTGCCCGAGCGGTTGCAGGTGCCGGG
Organism: Stenotrophomonas sp. GD03777; assembly: GCF_029842485.1. Classification (NCBI taxonomy): domain Bacteria; kingdom Pseudomonadati; phylum Pseudomonadota; class Gammaproteobacteria; order Lysobacterales; family Lysobacteraceae; genus Stenotrophomonas; species Stenotrophomonas sp. GD03777. The sequence continues at coordinate 5,144 of NZ_JAOCGL010000024.1, read as the reverse complement.
CCGGATCGAAACCGTCCAGGTTGCCGAGCAGGAAGCGTGCGGTGTTGCGCAGGCGGCGGTAGGCGTCAGCATTGCGCTTCAGGATTTCCTGCGACAGCGACATCTCGTTGCTGTAGTCGGCCGAGGCGATCCACAGGCGCAGGATGTCCGCGCCCAGCTTGTTCATGATGTCCTGCGGCTCGATGCCGTTGCCCAGCGACTTGGACATCTTGCGGCCGTGCTCATCCACGGTGAAGCCGTGGGTGAGGCACTGCTTGTACGGCGCGCGCTTGTCGATCGCCACGCCGGTCAGCAGCGAGGACTGGAACCAGCCGCGGTGCTGGTCGGAGCCTTCCAGGTACAGGTCGGCCGGCTTGCCGAAGCCACGCGCGGCGAGCACGCCTTCATGGGTCACGCCCGAATCGAACCAGACGTCGAGGATGTCGGTGACTTTCTCGTAGTCGGCCGCTTCGGCGCCGAGCAGTTCGGCGGCGTCCAGCGAGTACCACACATCGATGCCCTCGGCTTCGACGCGGTCGGCGACCTGCTGCATCAGCTCCACCGAGCGCGGGTGGATCTCGCCGGTCTGGCGATGGGTGAACAGTGCGATCGGTACGCCCCAGGTGCGCTGGCGCGAGATGGTCCAGTCCGGGCGACCGTCGACCATGCTCTGGATGCGCGCCTTGCCCCAGGTCGGGAACCAGCCGACAGTGTCGATCGCAGCCAGCGCATCGCTGCGCAGGTTGGCCTTGTCCATCGAGATGAACCACTGCGGAGTCGCGCGGAACACCACTGGTGTCTTGTGGCGCCAGCAGTGCGGATAGCTGTGGCGGATCGGGTGGAAGGCCAGCAGCGAACCATTGTCACGCAGCACGCCGACGATGGCCTCCTGCGCCTTCCACAGGTGCTGGCCGGCCAGCACCACCTCACCGGCCGGCGGGGTCGATTCCAGGTACACGCCACGGCCGTCGATCGGGGTCACCTGCCCGGCGTTGTACTTGTCCAGCAGGCCGTACTTCTGGCTGACCACGAAGTCTTCCTGGCCGTGGCCAGGGGCGGTGTGCACCGCACCGGTACCGTCCTCGTCGGAGACGTGGTCGCCATTGAGCAACGGGATGTCGCGCTCCGGATAGAACGGATGCGCCAGCAGCTGGTTCTCCAGCGCCGCACCGGTGGTTTCACCGTGCAGCACTACGCTCTCGACGCCGTAGCGCTGCAGCGAGCGCTCGGCCAGCGCGGCGGCCAGCACCAGCCAACGGCGCTTGCCGTTGTGGGCCGGGCCTTCGGCCAGCACATACTTGATTTCCGCGCCCAGCGACACCGCCAGCGAGGCCGGCAGCGTCCACGGGGTGGTGGTCCAGATCGGCACGGCCACTTCGACGTCGGCCGGCACGCTCACGCCGAACGCCTTGCCGATGGCCTGGGCATCGCGCGCGGCGTAGGCCACGTCGATCGCCGGCGATTCCTTTTCCTGGTACTCGATCTCCGCCTCGGCCAGTGCCGAGCCACAGTCGAAGCACCAGTACACCGGCTTGGCACCACGCACCAGGTGACCGTTGGCGACGACCTTGGCCAGCGCACGGATCTCATTGGCTTCGAAGTCGAAACTCAGGGTCTTGTACGGGTTGTCCCAATCGCCGGTCACGCCCAGGCGCTTGAAGTCCACGCGCTGGATGTTGATCTGCTCTTCGGCGAACTCGCGGCACTTCTGCCGGAATTCAACCGCATCGAGCTTGGTGCCGACCTTGCCCCACTTCTTCTCGACCGCGATCTCGATCGGCAGGCCATGGCAGTCCCAGCCCGGCACATAGGGCGCATCGAAGCCGGCCAGGTAGCGCGACTTGACGATGATGTCCTTCAGGATCTTGTTGACCGCATGGCCCAGGTGGATGCGGCCGTTGGCGTAGGGCGGGCCGTCGTGCAGCACGAACAGCGGGCGGCCGGCGGCGTTGTCACGCAGCTGCTGGTAGAGCCCCTGCGCTTCCCACTGCGCCAGAATGCCCGGCTCGCGCTTGGGCAGGTCGCCGCGCATCGGGAATTCGGTGGCTGGCAGGTTCAGGGTGGTCTTGTAGTCCTGGCTCACGCAGTGGCTCGCAATCTATGTTCGGAAAGGAGGGCGCGCGCCTGTTCGGCGTCGCGGTGCATCTGGTCGGTCAGTGCCGCCAGATCATTGAATTTCTCTTCGTCGCGCAGCTTGGCGACAAACTCCACGTCGATGTGGCGCCCGTACAGGTCGCCCTGGAAATCGAACAGGTGGGCTTCCAGCAGCGGCTCCACGCCCTCCACCGTCGGCCGAGTGCCGAAGCTGGACACCGACGGCCACGGCTGGTCGAACACGCCGTGCACCCAGGTTGCGTAGATGCCCGACAGCGCCGGGGTCTTCGGGAAGCGCAGGTTGGCGGTGGGGAAGCCCAGCGTACGGCCAAGCTGGCGACCGCGCACCACGCGCCCGCTGATCGCATACGGGCGACCGAGCAGGTCGTTGGCGCGGGCGAAATCGCCCCCCTGCAGCAGCTGGCGGATGCGGGTGCTGGAGATGCGCTCGCCATGCAGGTCCACCGCTTCAATCTCGCCGGCGCTGAAGCCCAGTTCGGCGCCCATCTCCTGCAGCAGTGCCAGATCACCGCGGCGGCGGTTGCCGAAGCAGAACTCCGGCCCGATCCAGACTTCGCGGGCGCCCAGCCGGTGCACCAGCAACCGGCGCACGAAGGTCTCGGCCGGCATCGCCGCCATCGCCGCGTCGAAGCGCAGCAGGCCGACCGCATCGACACCGAGCTCGCGCAGGATCTCGACCTTGCTGCGCGCCAGGGTCAGCCGCGGCGGCGGCGTGCCCTGGGCGAAGAATTCACGCGGCAGCGGCTCGAATGCCACGGCCACTGCGGCCACGCCCAAGGCGCGCGCGCGGGCGACCGCGTGGCGGACCAGCGCACGATGGCCCAGGTGGAGGCCGTCGAATGCACCGATACAGACCACGCTTCCGTTGGGGAACAGCTCCCCGCCCTCGACGCTTCTGAACAGCCTGCTCATCAACTCTCGTTCCGGCCCGACCGGGGCCGCCGCTTCAATGGTGTAACCCTGAAGTATAGCCGCCACGGGCCGCGATCAATGCCCGCGCAGGTCGCGCGGGCGGAAGCCCATCGCCAGCATGGCCACCGCATAGGTCGCGCCGCCGCCGCCGACCAGCAACGCCAAGGCACCGATCCGCTCCCACACACGCATCGCGGAGAAACCCGGCAGCCAGTGCAGCAGGGCCAACAGCACGCCAACCATGGCCGCGCAGGCCAGCACCAGGCGCAGCAGATAGCCGCCCCAGCCCGGCCGGCGCTGGTAGACATCGGTCTTGCCCAGCCAGTACCAGAGCAGGCCCAGGTTCAGGTAACTGGACAGCGCGCTGGCGATGCCCAGTGCCAGGTGCAGGCCCGGCTGCTTGCCGATGGCCGCCATCACGCCCTGCGCCTTCAGCGCGTCGGGCACCATCACCTGGTACAGCACGGCCAGCAGGGCGAAGTTGAACACCATGTTGGCCACCAGCGCCGCCACGCCGGCGCGCACCGGGGTCTTGGTGTCCTGGCGGGCGTAGAAGGCCGGCAGCACCACCTTCAGCAGGGCGAATGCCGGCAGGCCGAAGCTCAGGCCATACACCGACAGCGCGGTCATGCGGGTGTCGAAGGCGCTGAACTGGCCGTGCTGGAAGATGGTCGCGATCAGCGGCTCGGCCAGCAGCAGCAGGCCCAGCATGGCCGGCACCGAGATCAGCAGGGTCATGCGCAGGCCCCAGTCCAGCGAGCGCGAGAAGCCCTCGCGGTCGGTGCTGACATGGTGGCGGGCCAGCGCCGGCAGGATCACCGTGCCCAGCGCCACGCCGAACACGCCCAGCGGCAGCTCCAGGAAGCGGTCAGCCAGCGACAGCCACGACTGCGAGCCGTCGGTCAGCTTGGCCGCGATCACCGTATCCAGCAGCAGGTTGATCTGCGCCACCGAGGAACCAAACAGGGTCGGCACCATCAGCGTCATGACCTTGCGCACACCCGGGTGGCGCCAGCCCCAGCGCGGCAGGGTCAGCAGGTTGATGCCCTTCAGCGAGGGCAGCTGGAACAGCAACTGCAGGATGCCGGCGGCCAGCACCGCCCAGCCCAGCGCCAGGATCTGCTTTTCCGGCGTGCCGCCCAGCCGCGGTGCCAGCCACAGCGCGCCGGCGATCATGCACAGGTTGAGAATGACCGGGGTCAGCGCCGGCATGGCAAAGCGCTGGAAGCTGTTCAGCGCACCACCGGCCAGTGCGGTCAGCGAGACGAACAGCAGGAACGGGAAGGTCAGGCGGAACAGGTCGACCAGCAGGCCCTGCTTGACCGGGTCGGTATCAACGCCACTGGAGAAGACCGAGGCCAGCTGCGGCGCGAAGATCAGCGCCAGTGCGGTGACCAGCATCAGCACCCCGCCCAGGGTGCCGGCGGTGCGGGCCATCAGTTCGCGCAGCTCGGCGTGGCTACGGGTTTCCTTCACTTCCGTGAACACCGGCACGAAAGCGGTGGCAAATGACCCTTCGGCGAACAACCGGCGCAGGAAATTGGGTACCCTGAAGGCGACCCAGAAAGCATCAGTGATGGCGTTGGTGCCGAACGTGGTGGTCACCACGAAGTCCCGGACAAGTCCGAGAACGCGCGAGACCATGGTCATGCTGCTGAACGACAGCAGGCCCCGCAACAACTTGGGTGAACTCACTCAGCGTCCCTCTTGACAATCGACTTGACGTGCATTTCTTACGCCATCATACTAGCTAGCTTGCTGTTCCCATAACACCGATTTTTTCAGGAAACCACCACCGTGGCCAATATCAAGTCCGCCAAGAAGCGCGCCAAGCAGACCGTCGTGCGCAACGCGCGCAACGTGGCTCAGCGCTCGATGCTGCGCACCGCTGTCAAGAAAGTGATCAAGGCGCTGGACGCCAACGATGCCGCCGGCGCCGAAGCCGCCTTCGCCGTTGCCCAGCCGATCCTGGATCGCTTCAGCGCGCGTGGCCTGATCCACAAGAACAAGGCTGCTCGCCACAAGAGCCGCCTGAACGACCGCATCAAGGCCCTCAAGGCCGCCTGATCCGGCGTTGCCGCCCTGCCCTTCGGGGTTGGGCTGCAGACAAAAGCCCGGCCCCGGCCGGGTTTTTTGTT